>NZ_CAJWRQ010000167.1 GCF_913046405.1 uncultured Christiangramia sp. | reverse complement strand
TTTTCATTCATTGGCTTTAATAGACTATTTAATCAAGATGAATTAATAGCTAAATTAAACCAATTAAAAAGATTTGAAAAATATGCTATAGAAATTATTCAAGATCTTGAAGGTGAAAATTTAATAAAAAATTTTCCTGATATTGAAGTTGATTTAAAAGAACATTTTTCTAGTTTAGAAGATTTAGTTCCAATTAGTCCTCCAGTTACTGGGTATGTAACTCAAGGTCTTGATATAAAAAGTCACGATAATAAACATTATGGAATTGATATTGCTGCAAAATTTCAAGATGATATTTATTCTCCGGGAGATGGTAAAGTTATTTTTTCAGGTAAGAATGATGATTTAGGAAATACTATCATATTAAATCATCCGGGTGGTTTTATTACAGTATTTGCACACACGGATTCTAATATTGTAGTAGCAGGAATGTCAGTAAAAAAAGGTCAGATCATAGCGAATGTGGGTGAAACAGGAAATAGCAAAGGCCCGCATTTACATTTTGAAATGTGGAAAAATGCAGAAATATTAGACCCTAGGGATTTTATAGAAATTTATAAAAAAAAGGATATCTCGACTAATGAAACAAGACAACCAAATTAGCTCAATTTTATCTCCAGAAGTAGAAATTACAGGAGCATCAGTCGCCCAGTCGTCAGCCATAGTTGAGATGACATCTAAAACCTGTTTCTGATCCATTGCTCCAGCGATATGGAACTTCGCATTTTCTGGTGATAACTTATCGTAGTAAGATCTAAGATCCTCCATATTAATATCTGCGGTAGTTTTTAATGTGCCGTTTACAGGTACTCCAAAACTATGATTGTCACCGTATAAAAGTTTGTAAAATGCGGTGGATGCAATCGCCTGAGGATTTGCTTCCCGATCTCTCAGATTCGTTTCAAGAGCCTGTTTCAATCTGGACAATTCGGTGGTATCCCATCTCGGTTCCATCAAAATTTCTTCAACCAATTTCATGGTACCTTCAAAATTCTTACTAAGACAGGTTCCTGAAATACGAAAATCCTCATTACCGGTACTTATGTAGACACTAGCCCCTAAAAGTCCAAGAGCCTCTTCTAATTCAGCTGCAGTTTTATTAGCTGTTCCCTGTAACATCAAATCACTTAGCAGGTAAGAAACTCCTTCTTTCCCATCTGGATCCAAAAGCTGTCCACCTGGAATTGTTATATCAAATTCTACAAGTGGAATTTCATTGTTTTCAATTCCATAGACCTGCATCCCATTTTTGAGTTCAGTAGTCCAGATCTTTGGTGATTTAAATAAAGGCAAATCACCAAAATCAGGTTCGCTACGATCATATTTTGAAGGGGTTTTATCATACACGGCCTCTTCTCCCTGGCTAACTTCTTCACTAGCTATATCCTTCTTGACTTCTTCTATCCAAACTTCGGCTTCTTCAGAATTTTTTATGGCGAGATCTAAGCTTCCTTTTGGAACTACACTGGTCATTATATAATGTTGATCTTTAATATACTTATTATAGACGCGCATTACATCTTCTGAAGTTACCCTATTGGTAAGTTTAGCAGTTTTTGTTAAATAGCCAGGATCACCATTAAATTCGTTATCCTGCACTAATTGAAAAGCTTTATTGAGTACGGTGCTAACTCCCTGATATAATTGAGTTTCAAGTTCAGCTTTAATTCTTTTGAGATCATCCTCGCTTACACCATCTTCCTCAAATCTTTTAAAGCCATTTTTTACTGCCTTCTGCACACTGTCCAGATCTATTCCGGCATTTGCGCGTACTCTAACTACGAATTCTCCTGCAAGTTCACTCCTGCTTTGGTAAGTGCTAATACGTGGAGCAAATTTGGATTCTTCTACGACTGTTTGGTACAATGGTGATTTTTTACTTCCGCTCAATAGCTGTCCTAAAATTTGTAGAGCGTACATATCCTCATCATAATCTTCAATCGTAGGATAAACCACCCTAAGCTCTGGAAGTTTTGCAAAGTTATCTTCAAAATATAGATTTTTCGTGGTTTCCAGTTCTACAGGCATCGCTTTTAAAGGCTCAACCTCTGGTCCTGAAGGAATCTCACCAAACCATTGTTTAACGAGTTTCTTGGTTTCTTCAATTTCAATATCTCCTGCAATTACGAGAGAAGCATTGGCAGCTCCATAATATTGCTTATAAAAATCCTTTACATCCCAAGGGTTGCCGACTGTAAATCTGGTAACTGGCCTATGACCGTCCAGTTATATGGATGGTCTTTCGGGTAACGATTTTTCTTTATGATCTCATCTGTGTATCCATAAGGAGCATTATCTACACGCTGGCGTTTTTCATTTTTAACGACCTGCTTTTCACGATCAAGTGCAGCCTGTGTAACTGTATTGATCATAT
>NZ_CAJWRQ010000166.1 GCF_913046405.1 uncultured Christiangramia sp. | reverse complement strand
TATTAATTTCTTCTTCATCTTCAGGTGTCATCAAAGGAATCAATTCTGCATCTTCATCTATTCCCTGAAATGACAAACTGTCAATATTCGTAAACTTTGTTTTAGCCATAATTATATTTAAGTCAAACTGTCACCAGATTAAATTTCATTAATTTGGTGACGTTCGTTAAAAGCCTTGAAATGCAATGCATTGGGGCTTTCTATAGATTTGCAATATCAAATATTCAATTCCTATGCCACGCCTTATATATAAATTTATTTTCAGAAAGTGTAACAATCTTTAAACAGTTCCATCTTTAGTATAGAAACCAGACATTAATTGACACCAACCATCACACATATTAATGATCTTGTTGCTCATTGCCGTAAAGGAGAACAACGAGCGCAGATGGAAATCTATGACCGGTATTATAAAGCAATGTACAACACCGCGTATAGGATTACAGGACATTCTGCTGAAGCTGAAGATATTATGCAGGAATCATTTTTAAAAGCATTTACACGAATAGATAGTCTTAACGAGGATGCCACCTTTGGAGCCTGGCTAAAACGTATCGTGATCAATCAAAGTATCACTGCTTTGAACAGATCTAAAAAGCTGGCGGAGGTTTCTTATAATGATGAACTCAAAAATGAAGAGGACTCTGGTGGGTTGGTTGTCGATGCTAACACTAATGACAAAGTGAAATTAGTACTGAATGCATTGAAGAATTTGAAGGAAAACTACAGGATTTGTCTAACGCTATATCTTATTGAAGGATATGATCATGAAGAAATTAGTGAGATTATGAAAATCTCCTACGGAAATTGTAGAACGATGATTTCCAGAGCTAAAGAAAGTTTAAGAAAAAAATTGCAGCAACATGAAAGTTAATGAATTAAAAGAATTCTTCGAGTCTGCAAATTTTGACATCGAGGAACCGCAAACAGATCATCGCGATAGGTTTGCCCGCAAGCTGGAAAGAAGTAGAAAGTCAGAAAAAGCTGGAAGCAACTCCGGAAAGATCTGGTCAGGATTATTAAGCATCGCTGCAGTATTGGCTTTAGTGCTGTTATTATCCAATAATTTCAACCAGGCAAATCAGTCAGACCTGGCTAGCATTTCACCTGAAATGAAGCAGACGCAGCAGTTTTATTCAGGATTAATTGAGAAAGAACTCATAGCTTTAAATGCCGAAGCTACTCCTGAAACGCAGATGATCATTAAGGATGCCCTTCAGCAATTAAAAAAACTGGAAAATAGATATAAAAGAATGGAGAATGATCTTCTAGAAAGTGGAAAGGATAAAAGAGTCATACACGCCATGATTCAAAATTTCCAGCAGCGAATAGATCTATTGAGTGAAGTATTAGAACAAATTGAAAACATCAAATCATTAAACAATCAAAATTATGAAAGCAATACTATCTAGCATCCTTTTTCTCATGGTGCTCGTTACCAACCTGTACCCGTCAAGTAAATGCACAGAGCCTGAAGTTACGACTGAAGCATCCGTTATTGAAGAAGCCAAGCACACCAGAAAAAAGACGATCAGAAAGGAATTTAACGTAAAGGCCAACGGTGATCTTAATATCAACAATAGTTACGGGAACATCGATATTGTTACCTGGAAAGAAGATCGGGTTCTTATTGAGGTTACCATCAAAACCAATGGGATTGACGAGGATGATGTGGAAGACAAACTCGATGATATACGAGTGGAATTTGACCAGCATTCTTCTGGAGTGACGGCAACTACCAAATTCTCTAAGGAAAATAGGTCCTGGTGGAAGAATATTTTTGATGGATTCGATAATGTTAATATGGAGGTGAATTATGTGATTCGCGCACCAGAGAACAACAATCTTACTCTTGATAATAATTACGGCGGAATCTACATTGACAAAACTTTTGGTAATACTGATATCAATTGCGACTACGGAAAAATAGATGTGGGTGAGTTAAATGGTCGCTCTAATATTCTGAATTTTGATTATAGCAGAAGCAGCCGAATTGGATTTGTTACCAATGCTGAAATTGATGCCGACTATTCAGATTATGAAATTGGGGAAGCTGAAGAATTATTGGTGAATGCAGATTATACCAAATCCCGAATTCGCAAAGTTACCAAGCTGGATTTCAACTGTGATTATGGAAGTATCGAAGTAAATAAAGTAAAGGTGCTTATTGGAAATGGCGATTACTTAACAACCAAAGTGGATAGAATATTCACCTCTGCAGACATCAACCTGGATTATGGATCCTTGCATATCGAAAAAATAGTCAACGGTACCGAATCTGTAAATATCGATACCGATTACGCAGGAGTACATTTAGGGTATGATAGGGAAATGACATTTAGTTTTGATGTAAAGACCAGTTATGGGGGTATTAACGGAACAGAGGATCTGGATGTTCGCCGTACCAATGAAAAAAACACTAGTAAATCCATCTCTGGAAATTATGGTTCTGGTGCTGGAGCAAGGATCGATATCTCCACCAGTTATGGTAGCGTAAAATTTAGCAAAGAATAATTAATCATCAATGAAAATACCTATTATGAAAAAAGTACTATTACTATCAGCCTTCTTCCTTCTTGCCTTCAATTCTGTCCACGCACAATGGGGTAGCAAAAAAATTCGCGGAAACGGAAAAATGGTGACTGAAACCAGGAATACTTCAGATTATGAAAGAATTCATGTTGTCGGATCCATGAACGTAAAATTAGTTTCGGGAACTGAAGGAAACATCAAAGTTGCTG
>NZ_CAJWRQ010000165.1 GCF_913046405.1 uncultured Christiangramia sp. | reverse complement strand
CGCCAAATCTTGCCACAGAAGATATTGAACAATTTGTAACCTATCCCGTAGAACTATCTATGGGTAATTTACCAGGCGTTACAGAAATAAGATCTATCTCACGCTTTGGCCTTTCCGTAGTTACTATCGTTTTTGAAGACGATATGGGAACCTATCTTCCTCGACAGCTGGTACAGGAAAAACTAAACGAACTGGGCGAATCTATCCCTGAAAAATTTGGAAGTCCATCTATGGGTCCCATCTCTACTGGTTTAGGTCAAATCTATGAATACACTATAAAGCCAGAGGAGGGTTTTGAAAACAAGTATTCGCCTATGGAACTGCGCACCGTGCAAGATTGGGTTATCAAACGACAACTCACATTACTGGAAGGCGTGGTAGAGGTCAACTCTTATGGAGGCAGTATTAAACAGTACGAGGTCACTGTCAACCCAGATAAGTTGAATAGTTTGGGTATTAGTATTTCACAAGTGTATGAGGCTCTCGCTCGGAACAATGTGAATACAGGCGGTGCTTACATAGAAAAAAATAAAATGTCAAATTTCATAAGAGGTGAAGGTCTTATTCGCTCTTTGGAAGACATTAAAGATATTTCGATTATTAACGAGGGCAACATTCCCGTAACTATTGGAGATGTTGCAACACGCGTCCATTTTGGGAATCAGGTACGTTATGGTGCTTTTACGCAAGACGGTAAGGAAGCCGTGGGAGGAATAATAATGATGCTAAAAGGTTCAAACCCTAATGCGGTTATTCAAAATGTTAAGAATCGTATGGCAGAAATTGAAAAATCCCTGCCAGAAGGTCTCACTATCGCCCCTATCATTGATCGTAGTGAGCTAATTGCCAGAACGACCGATACCGTTAAAACCAATTTACTGGAAGGCGCCCTAATCGTGATATTTGCCCTTGTTTTATTGTTGGGTAGTTTAAGAGGTGGCATCATAACGGCCACGACCATACCGTTGTCCTTGCTTTTTGCCTTTATATTAATGAAGCAATTTAATGTATGGGCAAACTTAATGAGCTTGGGAGCTATAGACTTTGGGATTATTATAGATGGTGCCGTGATTATTATAGAAGGAACGGTGTATGAGATCCAAAAACGGATTAGGTCTGGAAAGCTAAAATTCAATCAAGGCGTAATGGATAAAGTAGCCTATGATGCCGGAACCACGATGATGGGTTCCGCATTTTTTGGACAGATTATAATTCTTATTGTATTCACGCCTATACTTTTTCTTACGGGGGTAGAAGGTAAAATGTTTAAGCCGATGGCGTACACTTTCGGTTTTGCCATGATAGGTGCTATTTTCTTATGCCTTACCTATGTCCCTATGATGTCTGCCCTATTTATGAAACCCATTCAGAATAAAAAGAACTGGTTTGGAAGGTTTGAACGCTGGCTGGAAAGGATAAGTGATAAGATAATTGGTGGAATACAAAGGGTATATATGCCTTTACTGAAAGGGGCATTAAAACTGAAGCTCATTGTTGTAGGTGCTGCTGCTGTTCTACTTGTATTAGCCGGTTTCCTTTTTTCCAGAATGGGAGGAGAATTTGTGCCTCAACTGGATGAAGGGGATATTGCAATGCAGGCTTTAATCAGACCAGGAAGTTCATTAACAGAGTCTATTGAAGTTTCCAAAAAAATAGAAAATATCCTTCTAGAAAATTTTCCTGAAATTAAAACAGCAACAGCAAGAATTGGAGTAGCGGACATCCCAACAGATCCAATGCCGATGGATATAGCAGATATGTACCTGATTCTTGAAAAAGATAAGGATAATTGGACAACCGCTGAAACTAAAGAAGGACTTATAGCGCAAATCAAGGAAAAACTCAATAAAGAACTTACTGGGGTAAACCTTGTGTTTACGCAACCTGTAGAATTAAGGTTCAACGAATTATTAGAGGGGGTTAGAGAAGATATTGCGGTTAAACTATATGGAGAGGACCTGGGGGTGTTGTCGGAAAAGGTACAGGAAATGGCTAATATTATCCAGACCGTACCTGGAGCAGGAGATGTTAATCCTGAACGAACATCTGGGCTGCCACAAATGACCGTGAAATTTAACCGTGATAAAATTGCTCAATATGGCCTGGATATCCAAAAAGCAAATGATTATATAAGTACTGCTTTTGCGGGAGGAACCGCAGGAGTCATTTTTGAAGGAGAAAAGCGATTCGATTTAGTAGTAAGATTTGATGAAGAACATAGAAAGAATATTGATGACTTGCGTGGAATGTATATCGATCTTCCCGACGGAACTCAGGTACCGATAAAAGAAATAGCAGATATCGAATATGTTCCGGGCCCTATGCAAATTTCGAGAGATGATACCTACAGAAGAACCTATGTGGGTGTAAATGCCCGGGGAAGGGATGTAGAGTCAGTCGTTAATGATATTCAGCAAAGATTAGATGAAGAATTAGAATTACCTCCCGGGTATTATATAACTTATGGGGGGGAATTCGAAAATCTTCAGAGTGCTAAGGACCGCTTGATAATTGTTGTACCCATTGCCCTTTTCTTGATATTTGTTCTTCTATATTTTGCCCTAAAATCGTTTTCCCAATCTGTCATGATCTATATAGCCATACCCCTCGCTGCCATTGGAGGTGTTTTTGCCCTTTGGTTGCGGGGAATGCCATTCAGTATTTCTGCTGGGGTAGGTTTTATTGTATTATTCGGGGTTGCAGTTTTAAACGGGCTGGTACTAATAAATAGATTCAATTCTTTAAAAGAAGAAGGAGTAACCAGTATAA
>NZ_CAJWRQ010000164.1 GCF_913046405.1 uncultured Christiangramia sp. | reverse complement strand
CGCCAAATCTTGCCACAGAAGATATTGAACAATTTGTAACCTATCCCGTAGAACTTTCGATGGGTAATTTACCTGGGGTTACAGAAATTCGGTCTATCTCACGCTTTGGCCTTTCGGTAGTAACTATTGTTTTCAAAGATGATATGGGAACCTATCTTCCACGTCAACTAGTACAGGAAAAGCTTAATGAATTAGGAGAGACCATTCCTGATAAATTTGGAAGTCCTGCTATGGGGCCAATTTCAACTGGCTTGGGTCAAATTTATGAATACACCATAAAGCCAAAAGAAGGATACGAAACTGAATATTCCCCCATGGAACTGCGAACTATTCAGGACTGGATAGTGAAAAGGCAACTAACTTTACTGGAAGGTGTGGTGGAAGTGAATTCTTTTGGTGGTTCCATAAAGCAATATGAGGTAGCAATTAACCCAGAGAAATTAAACAGTATGGGTATAAGTATCTCTGAAGTTTATGAGGCGCTGGCACGGAACAATGTGAATACCGGTGGGGCTTATATCGAGAAAAATAAAATGTCAAATTTTATTAGGGGTGAGGGCTTAATCCGTTCACTGGAGGATATCAAGAAAATTGCGATTACCACGGAAAATGCAATCCCAATAACGATTGGTGATGTTGCGGAAAATGTTCAGTTTGGAAATCAGGTACGTTATGGAGCTTTTACCCAGGATGGGGAGGAAGCCGTCGGAGGAATCATCATGATGCTGAAAGGTGCGAATCCTAACGCAGTCATTCAGGATGTCAAGGATCGTATGGCTGAAGTCGAGAAGTCCCTTCCTGAAGGTTTGACCATAGCACCGATAATTGACCGAAGTAAATTAATAGCACGAACAACCGACACCGTTAAAACAAATTTACTGGAAGGAGCTTTAATCGTGATCTTCGCCCTGGTAATATTACTAGGTAGTTTAAGAGGTGGACTTATAACAGCTACCACCATTCCATTATCACTTCTTTTCGCTTTTATATTGATGAAGCAATTCAATGTATGGGCCAATCTAATGAGTTTGGGGGCAATCGACTTCGGAATTATAATAGATGGTGCAGTGATTATAATTGAGGGTACGGTATATGAAATACAAAAACGGATTAGATCTGGAAAAGTAAAATTCAATCAGGCGAAAATGGATGAGGTAGCCTATGATGCAGGAAGTACGATGATGGGTTCTGCATTTTTTGGACAAATTATAATTCTTATCGTATTTACACCCATTCTTTTCCTTACCGGGGTGGAAGGTAAAATGTTTAAGCCGATGGCTTACACCTTTGGTTTTGCCATGATAGGTGCTATCTTCTTATGTCTTACCTACGTGCCTATGATGTCAGCCTTATTCATGAAACCAATTCAGAATAAAAAGAACTGGTTTGGAAAATTTGAACGCTGGCTGGAGAAAATAAGTGACAAGATAATTGGCGGAATACAAAAAGTATACATGCCTTTATTGAAAGGAGCATTAAAATTGAAGCTCATCGTTATTGGATCTGCCGCTGTTTTACTTGTGATAGCCGGTTTTCTTTTTTCCCGAATGGGAGGAGAATTTGTGCCTCAACTTGATGAAGGAGATATCGCCATGCAGGCTCTAATAAGACCAGGTAGTTCACTAACAGAGTCTATTGAAGTTTCAAAAAAAATTGAAAATATACTTTTAGAAAACTTTCCTGAAATTAAAACGGTAACGGCCAGAATTGGAGTAGCTGACATTCCCACAGATCCCATGCCAATGGATATTGCCGATATGTACTTAATCCTTGAGAAGGACAAAGATAAATGGACAAGTTCTGAAACTAAAGAAGGGCTTATTGAACAGATTAAGGAAAAACTAAATGAAGATCTTACAGGTGTTAATCTAGTGTTTACTCAACCTGTAGAATTGAGATTTAATGAGTTATTAGAAGGGGTTAGAGAAGATATTGCGGTTAAGTTGTACGGTGAGGATTTAGAGGTATTGTCAGAAAAAGTGCAGGAAATGGCCAATATTATCCAAACTGTACCTGGAGCTGGTGATGTTAATGCTGAAAGAACCTCCGGTCTCCCACAAATGACAGTTAGATTTAACCGTGATAAAGTTGCCCAATATGGACTGGATATTCAGAAAGTCAATGATTATATAAGTACAGCATTTGCCGGAGGAACGGCAGGGGTCATTTTTGAAGGTGAAAAGCGATTCGATTTAGTTGTGAGATTTGATGAAGATCATAGAAAGAATATTGATGATTTGCGTGGTATGTATATCGATCTTCCAGACGGAACTCAGGTGCCTATAAAAGAAATAGCAGATATTGAGTATGTTCCGGGGCCTATGCAAATTTCAAGAGATGATACCTACAGAAGAACCTATGTGGGTGTAAACGCCCGGGGAAGGGATGTAGAGTCTGTGGTGAACGACATTCAGCAAAAATTAGATGAGGAATTAGAATTGCCACCAGGTTATTATATTACTTATGGAGGGGAGTTCGAAAACCTTCAGAGTGCCAAAGACCGATTAGTGATTGTGGTACCGATAGCCTTATTCCTGATTTTCGTGCTTCTATATTTTGCCTTAAAATCTTTTTCCCAATCTATCATGATCTATATGGCGATACCATTGGCTGCTATCGGAGGTGTTTTTGCCCTTTGGTTAAGAGGTATGCCATTTAGCATTTCCGCAGGTGTAGGCTTCATTGTTCTGTTTGGTGTTGCAGTTTTAAACGGACTGGTACTAATAAATAGATTCAATTCTTTAAAAGAAGAAGGAGTAACCAGTATAA
>NZ_CAJWRQ010000163.1 GCF_913046405.1 uncultured Christiangramia sp. | reverse complement strand
TTGGTGCTGCTATCCAGGGTGGTGTACTTACAGGAGATGTAAAAGATGTATTGCTACTTGATGTAACTCCACTTTCTCTAGGTATCGAAACCATGGGAGGAGTGAACACGAAACTTATCGAGTCGAATACTACGATCCCGACTAAGAAGTCACAAACTTTTTCTACAGCGGCAGATAATCAGCCTTCAGTTGAGATCCACGTACTTCAGGGAGAGCGTCCAATGGCGGCAGATAACAAGACGATTGGAAGATTCCACCTAGATGGTATTCCACCAGCGCAAAGAGGAACTCCGCAGATTGAAGTAACTTTCGATATTGATGCTAACGGTATCATTAAAGTAAGTGCTACAGATAAAGCTACTGGAAAATCTCAGGATATTCGTATCGAGGCTTCTTCAGGATTGACTGAAGAGGAAATCGAGAAAATGAAGAAAGAAGCTGAAGCAAATGCTGAAAGCGATAAGCAGGCTAAAGAAAAAGTTGATAAGCTCAACGAAGCAGACAGCATGATCTTCCAGACTGAAAAGCAACTAAAGGAATTTGGAGATAAGATCTCTGAAGACAAGAAGAAGCCAGTGGAAGAAGCTTTAGAAGAATTGAAAAAAGCTTACGAAACCAAGGAGATTGAGCAAATTTCTCCAGCTTTAGACAAATTGAATGAGGCATGGAAGACTGCATCAGAAGAAATGTACAAAGCTCAGGCAGAAGCTCAGGGCGGTCAGCCAGGCGGACCACAGCAAGGTGCTACAGGCGCTGAAGGTGGATCAGGAGATGGTGGAGCCTCTCAGGGTGCAGATGATGTTGAAGATGTAGATTTTGAAGAAGTGAAGTAATTCGCAACTATATATTATAGAAAAACCTCGCAGAAATGCGGGGTTTTTTTGTTAGGGCTTGGTCTGGCCCCAGGTACTATACATTTACAAACTGAACCGCATCAATAATGTTTTTAGTACAATTTGCACTAATCTCTTAATGGTTTTTAACATTAAATAGGTTTCCGCAATATCAATTTTTCTCGAATTAAAACAAACTTAACTCCTTAACCTAAACGTGATTTTAAATTAATTTAAGTACTACAGTGGCTTAACATCCTGGCTGACTTCAAACTGTATTTTTAACACAACTAAAAAACATAAATTATTTTTCAAATGAACAGAATTACAAATTTAATGGGTCGGCTATTTTTACTAGCCGCTCTATCATCGGCAATCATCGGTTGTGAAGCTGAAGACGGTGTAGATGGTATAAATGGAATCGATGGCCAGGATGGTGTTGATGGAATAAATGGAGAAGATGGCCAGGATGGAGAGGATTTCACACCCGCTCCCGAAATATTCGAAAATAAAAGTGCGGTTGATCCGCTAGTTACCATGTCCTCGCAATTCAGTTTCGTTCAGGCTTATTCTCTATTAAGCACACCAGATGTGGTAGGAGATGATTTCCAACTGGCAGGTTCTGCTGATGGAGCAGGATTTTTAAAAGACGGTGACGGTTATATGTATGTGGTAAACTGTGAAGATAGTTATGCAGTAGCGAGAATCCGGTTTGACCAATACCTGAACCCAGTAAGCGGAGACTATTTATTAAACTCAGGTGTTTCAGATTATGCACGACAATGTTCTGCCACTATGTGGGAAGCCAGCATTCATGGAGGCTCAAAAGATCTTTTCCTTTCAGCTTCAGAAAGTATTAACTACGATGTAAAAGGGATAGACCCGTGGGTTGAGAATCCAACGCCTCAGGCAGATTTTGGTCTTGATGCCCTCGGTGAATTTTCCTGGGAGAACGCTGTTCCACTTCCTAAGAATGCGTACTCTGGAAAAACAGTGATCATTGGAGGCGATGATGATTCATCTGGTTCTGAAGGACAGGTGGTGCTCTATTATTCTGAAAATGCCGATGATGATCTGGAAAACGGGAAGATATATGTGCTTCGTACAAAAGAAGTTTCAGATGGAATGGATGGAAAAAAAGCTGTAGAATCTGATGTTGTTTATAATGAGTCAAGTTTTGATCTTCAATCAACCTACGAAGTAGAATTTGTTGAGATCGAGAATGGTAAGGATCTTACCAAGGATGAAATGGAAACAGCCAGTTCCATTGTGCTTGCTACTCAATTTATGAGAGTTGAAGACGTGGATTACCAGAAAGGAGTTGATTCTAATGCTAGAAATGTATACTTCGCGGTTACCGGTAGAGGTCCAGGAAGAGGTACTTATAATGACTGGGGTACTGTGTATAAACTTGAGTTGGACGAAAACTCTCCGCTTTCAGGTAAATTAACTCAGATCATTAGTGGAAACACAGACACCAATAACATGGACGGGAATTTAGGAGCTCTGCAAAGTCCTGATAATATCTGTGTAACTGAAAATTTTGTTTATATCCAGGAAGATCCCAACAGCTTTAGTAGAGGACATTCCGCATATATCTATCAATCAGATTTAAATGGACATAATATTCAGCATGTGCTTGAACTTATTGTAAGACAGGACCTGGATCCAGATAATTCTACAGGTTTTAGTGGAGAATTTGGTTCATTGATAGACGTTTCAGACAAAATTGGAGAACCGGGAACTTTTCTTCTCGCGGTACAACCGCACTATTGGGAAAGCAGTGATTTTATGAATTTAGACGGTCATACCAATGCCGATCGTGAAGATGACCAGGCATCACAAATAGTTTTACTAAGAGGATTACCTAGATAATTCCAATTTTAGTTTCTACAGGTCTTCGCTCGTACGGAGACCTGTTCTTATTTATAGAAATATGT
>NZ_CAJWRQ010000162.1 GCF_913046405.1 uncultured Christiangramia sp. | reverse complement strand
AAAAAACTTATTTAGCGGTTTTTTTTAAGCGCTCGCAATTCAGATAAATCAGCGCACTTTTTTTGTACTAGATGAGATTCCATATGTCAATTTTTTTGTCATAATTATTAATTATTAACTCTGTATAAATTATTAATCCTGTATAAATGTTGATTAATTTATTTATAAAGGTAGGTATAAATTAATAAAAAATGATATTGCCACAATTTAAAAAAATTAGCTTTAAGTCTTACAAGCCTGGAAAATCACAATTATCCAGAATTAAGAATATTACAAAATTGTCAGCTAATGAGTCTGCTTTAGGATCTAGCTCAAAAGTTAGAAAAATAGTTAATAGTAAAATTAATTTATCAAAATACCCAGATAACAAATCTACTAAATTAAGACTTGAGATTTCAAAAAAATTTAGATGTGAGTTTGAACAGATAATTTGTGGAGCTGGTTCGGATGAAATTATTCAAATTATTTGTCAACTATTTTTAAAACCGAAAGACGAAGTAATTGTACCTCAATACAGTTTTTTAATGTATAGAATTTATTCAAAAATAGCTGGTGCCAATGTATTATTTGCAAAAGAAAATAATCATAAAATATCTGTTTCTGAAATTGTAAAAAAGATATCAAAGAAAACAAAAATTATTTTTTTAGCAAATCCAAACAATCCAACAGGAACTTATTTAAAAAAAAATGAAATATTGGAACTAAGAAAAAAACTAAGAAATAATATTTTGCTTGTTGTAGATGATGCATACGATGAATACATGCGAAAAAAAGATTATACATCAGGTTTAAAACTTTTTAAAAAAAGTAAGAATGTGATAATATTAAGAACTTTTTCCAAAATATATGGCTTAGCAGCACTGAGAGTAGGTTGGGGATATGGACCAAAAAAATTCATATTTCAGAAGTGATGTCGATTTTTATTAATCTTTACACCAACGCCTGTAAAGCCATTGAGAGGGCTGGAAGTATTAATAGGAAATTGCTCATTAGTATTTCAAAAGGAACCAGCTACATGACAATTCGTTTTGAAGATACTGGTGACGGCATTCCGAAAGATAAATGGGCAGAGGTTTTCGCACCATTGTACACAACATCTATTCCTGCTAAGGCTTTTTCGACCGAAAATGACTATAAAAGAGGTATGGGATTAGGCTTGTCGATTACAGAAGAGATTATTACTGAATTGAAGGGTGAAATTGCAGTAACTGAGCCTTCTGAAGGCTACAATACCTGTTTAAAAATACTCTTACCATTAGCAGACAAATCAGAGTTACCAGAAGATGCCTATTAATTATTTGTATATAGATGATGAAAGAACTGAAACTCTTCAGTCACTGATTGATTGCCTAGAAAATGAATCTGAAGACAAGCTAAAGATTAAGCACAAGCAGGTAATGAATTCTATAAAAGCGATAGTAAATTTCATTAAAGCAGGCATAGATGAATCGACCCCATTTAGCGGTGTAATTATTGACCAGGATTTAAAGGCAGAAAGTGATGACGGTAATAAAGCAGACTACTTTGGCACAACTTTAGCGCAGCACCTTCGGACAGAAATGGCACTATCGAATATAGACTCTATGCCGTTGGTTCTGCTATCAAATGAAGATGTAATTGTCGAATCATTTGAACCAGACGATGCTTCAAAGAATTTATTTGATTACGTAGTGAAGAAAAAAGAAGTAGTGAAGCCAGCGACAAGGGAGCGAGTTGTTAGAATGTTGCTATCTTTAGTATCCGCTTATTCGTTGGCACGAGACTGCAAAAAGCCGCTTGGTTCAGATCTTGTAATAGATGAAATTCAGATCCTACTAAATTGCAACACACAAATGCTCGAATATACCGATAATAGATTCATTGACTTTTTAAGTTCTAAAGCTAGTGATCCGCATGCCTTGGTTGGTTCGATTTATTCTACTTTAGTTCAATCAGCGGGCACACTTCTTACTGAGGGGATGCTTAAAACTAAGTTAGGTGTTTCTTGCTGCTCTCGGTCATGGGATACTGTTAAACAGCAATTTGAAGAATATCGATACTTCGGTCCATTCAATGAATTGAAGGCAAGATGGTGGTTTGCCGGGATAGAAGACTGGTGGTTCAAGATTCATCCAGATGATGTATTACAGTCGTTAACTTGCGAAGAACGAGTATCAATTCTGCGAGAAAAATTAAAGCTTCCAGACCTAACGCCTATTGTAACTAGGTACCAAAATGGGGACCAAAGCATGCATCTTTGGGTGAATTGTGTTGTCTCTGGTCATCCTCTTGACCCATACGACGCGCTTAGGGTTCGAGATCCGGATGCGAAAGTTTGGGAGCAGCCTAAATACCTAGACTTATTAACTCATCTTAACGGGAAAGCCGACAAGTATGTGATTCATGCTGATGATAAGAAAAAGGTTAAGCGCCTAATCGCGAGGTTAAAACCAGATGTTAACGAGTGAAGAATTGATTGATCAGCTGCAGGCACTCGGAGAATATTTGGAGCGTAAACGAATTATAAAAAGTGCCAATCCAATTGTTCAGGCATGTTCTAGATTACAACGAAATAATAAAAGATGCTTTATCGACGGAATAGAGTTGGAGGCTGTTAAGGGTGATTATATTCGCGGGAAAGAATGGGATTCTGATTTAGATGTGAAACTGACGATTGATGTTCAAATAAAAGAAAAATTTTGCTATGAAGACGTAAGCTTTATTGCAGTAAATATGGAATATTCTACTCTGCATTTAGCAGATGCACGTGAATGTAAGGGGTGTTGGCATTTCGATTATCATGTAGATATGGAAGGTTCAGGAGAAGCCGAAGAATACCGTTATATGCACCCTCACCATCATGTTCATCATGGTGGCCGCGAAGTAAAAGATTTAGGCTCGTACGGAAATATGATTATTCTCAAGAGTCCACGGCTTATCCATCATCCAATGGATGCGCTCCTAGCAATAGATCTTGCGCTTTCTAATTTTTTACCGAGTAAAACCTGGCAAAAAATCAGATCTGATTCTGAGGTATCCCCACAAATAATGACTAAAATTCAGTAAGATAAAAAATAAAGGGA
>NZ_CAJWRQ010000161.1 GCF_913046405.1 uncultured Christiangramia sp. | reverse complement strand
ACTAATGAATTTAAAATGAATTTAATGGAATCTTTACTTCTAATAGTGAATACTTAAGTTTAATTAATTTAGCTGCTGTTAGAAACATTGATGTATTAGATCAATTAGATCGTAATGAACATCTTGGAAAAATTGAAAAACGACAAAAAACAATATTTTGTGATGACGAATCAGAACTTATCAAATTTATCTACAATGTCCTTGGGTAATTCAATTTCCCCGTACGTATACACTGATGAACAACTCATTGCACTTTTTCAAAAGGGTGATGAAAAGGCTTATGTTGAATTGGTGAATCGTTATCGTGACAGGCTGATGAATTTTGTATTCCAGTATTTGGGTGATATGGAATTAGCTGAAGATATCGTTCAAGATACTATGCTAAAATTGTATCAAAAAAAGCATTATTATAAGCAAATCGCTAAGTTTTCGACTTGGATCTACACTATTGCAAAGAACTTAGCATTTACTGAATTGCGTCGAAAAAAAAGCCGTAAAATCACAGTACTAAGCCAAATGAACAGCAATGAAAAAGATTATGAAATACCTTCGGATTCGGATGAAAATAACACTTATTTAGTTAATCTGATTGTTAGCGATGGGAGTTTGTCAACAACACTTTCTCTTACAATAACAGTAACTGATGTAAATGAGCCAACAGCTCTAAGTGCACCAGAAAATATTCAAACAGTAGAAACACAGGAGTAAACCATGAAAAAATTATTAATACTCTCAATCTTCTTATCACCTTTTGTGTTCAGTGCTGTACCTAGTGACAGTAAGTACAATACTGATGTAACTAATATCTTCCTTGAAGATACATTAAATGACTCAACTGACACCCCCAATATGATCCTTTGTTTTATGGGAAATGTGGGTGTGGATTTAATGCTCAATAAAGGGAACTTTAAATCCCTGGTTGATATGAATCTTTGCGATAAATCAGGTCAAATTGCAAATGGACCTCAAAGTGGAGGTCAAGCTGCTGCCGCCGCCCAAGCTGCCGAAAAATCTGCCACAGATTACATCGAAGTAGTCGGTAATGGCACAAGGACGGACAATAATTCTCCCATGATAGGTAAGGTATGGGTCCCTAATGAAGAAGATATGGATGGAGATGGCACCCCTGAAAACATGACTATTTATACCTACACTGAGGTAACAGCTTCTCCCAGCACAGCTAATCCTTATGGGGTTTTCAGAATGGACTACACCGCTCATTTGGCTGGTAATACCAACGTTATGCAAGGCTATATATCTTCAAGCGCTGCTGGGGCATTAACTTGGGTGGACGAAATGAATATGGGGGGCCAAACACTTAACGTCAAACTATATCTTGAAAAAACCGGCGATAACTCAGGTAAAGGTGTAGTGCAATGGCCTCAATTCTTTTATAACCAAGAAACACAAGAAGAAGGCATGAACCTTTATGTCTATTCGTTTGGCTTTACTGAAGCTGCTTATTGCAGGAAACAACTTTCTAAAAATGGAGGGGCTGTCGATGATTCCAATACATATTGTTATGACACCCGTGAGTCTCAAGGCATAAAGGAACTTTTTCAATACGGTCTCTATGATTCAACAACAGGAGCTCGTTATGAATTAACGCAAGGTGGCTTCCCAGTTACAACCACCGTAAGCGGATCAAAATATTTTGGTTTTGCTGATTACTGGGGCCTTCATTTCCCCGCTGCAGTTGTAGCAACTTTTGCTGATGGCACTGTAGTAACCAGAGACATGGGTCCAGGAGTGGCAGGGCAAGATTATTCCCTTCAAATAGGTGGAAATAAGTTACAAAAAACAACGATTAACCATATTTCGCTTAACTCTATAGACGGCTTAAGTTTATCAGGATGGTTAAACCAAAATAACACACTAGGCATTACCAGTTCTACAGATTATATTTATAAGTACGACAAAACAAACGATAGATTTGAAATTACTCATGCTAGAACTTACCCAGATAATTCACCTCCTGTAGATTCAAAACTTGGAACTTCAATTACATTTACAAGAGCTAATTGGATATCTGAATATCCAAATGATGGAATTAGTGGCTATGTAAAAGGATACGGAGGCTTATATATTTCTCCTGAAGCCTTAGCTGATCCTACATCAACGACTGCTTTTAACGCAGTATTCTTAAATACCAATGAAGAGGTAAAACCCGCAGATTATCCAGAAACCTTGTACTGTGTTTCTAATTGCTTTACCGGAAGCTCTGTTACTGCCTTCGTAAATTCTTTACCGGTACCTGGATCTAGTGGTCAGCCGCTAAGTTACGGTCCTTACACTGAGAATACATACCGTACAGGGGAAATAGCCGCAGCTGATCTTGTAACCTATACAAAAAATGGCTTGAATTATAAAGTTGGTGATACCAATGCCGTTTGGCCTACTCTTACTGATGCTCAAACAACCGCGATTGCAGGAACAGATCATCGATGGGGTTCTTATTCTGGACCATTAGTCACTGATTTGAGTCAGTTCAGCTGTCCTGAAGGTCATGATAAAGATTATTGTGAGTGGAAATTTTGGGATAGCGGAGGCTCTACTTTTTACTCTCTTAAATCGGGCTACCAAAGATGGGACAAAAAATGGCTTTTAAGTGATTCTGGTGGAAACAATATTGAGTTTACTGAACCCACTCAAGTCTTTTATCTGGTGCCTGATGTGGCTGCGAATGGAGATTTTGCAGGAGTCGAGGTAGGTCTAGATTACAATGCTTTCGGAAGTTTATTTGGTTTTCCAGGTTCTTGTTATAACACCAACAGCGGTGCTTTCACTACCGACTGTCAAAATGGTGGCCAATATTTTCCTTGGATATCTAGATTCTATATCCCTAATAGTGAGACTGCAGGAGTTGTTTACTCAGGCAGGAATCAAACTGGCACCAAGTATTTAGTCAAACAACTTCAAGGAGTTGTGTTTCTTAAACCTATTGACAACCCAGGGATAACACTGGGAGATGCCTCCTTATTGCCTGCTGCTACATTCGTAGATGTAGGTCCTAATGGTGGATCTAATTATATAGGCGCAAAACCAGTAGTAACTGATGCCGTATCTGTTATTCATGGCGTAAAGCAATAAATTACACTTACTGTTTAAAAAAACCCTGCTAATGCAGGGTTTTTTATTTAATTATGGTTTCCTGAACAGGAGAGTCATCCTATCGCTTTCACCTATAGATTCATATTTATCTCTATCTACATCATCTAACCTTAAACGAGGAGGTAGTGTCCAAACACCTTTGGGGTGATCTTTTGTATCTTTAGGGTTAGCGTTAATTTCTGATTTTTCTACTAACTCAAATCCTTGCTTAAGAGCTACTTCTATTGCGTGTTCTTCTGT
>NZ_CAJWRQ010000160.1 GCF_913046405.1 uncultured Christiangramia sp. | reverse complement strand
CTGAAGATTTTAATGCTCCAAGTGTCTTGATATCTTTCGTATTCATAGCTTTATCCTCTAATTCTTTTTTTTCTGTTCGATTCGTAATCTTCAAAGATCATTTCACCCAATCCTTTTAATCCAGTATAGAATGCCTTCCCTTGATTGGCGGCGGTAAATTCCTCTACAAACCTGGTAAGGTATGGATCCTGGGCGATCATAAAGGTGGTAATGGGAATTCTTAGCTTTCTAGCCTGCCTTGCTTTATTATAACATTTATCGATTACATAAGGATCCAGTCCAACGCTGTTTTTATAATAACTTCCATCCTTTTCCCTGATGCAACTGGGCTTACCATCAGTGATCATAAAGATCTGTTTGTTGGTATTTCTCTTTCGGCGCAAGAGATCCATTGCTAATTCAAGTCCGGCTACTGTATTGGTGTGGTAGGGACCAACCTTTAGATATGGTAATTCAGCAATTGAAATTGGCCAGGCATCATTTCCGAAAACCAGGATATCCAGAGTGTCTTTAGGGTACCGCGTAGTTATTAATTCTGAAAGTGCCATCGCTACCTTCTTTGCTGGAGTGATACGATCTTCGCCGTATAGGATCATGCTGTGACTTATATCGATCATAAGTACGGTACTCATTTGTGATTTAAAATGAGTTTCTTCTACTACCAGGTCTTCTTCAGACATGCTGAATTCACCAATTCCATTGTTTATCTGGGCATTTCGAAGACTTTCGGTCATAGAAATCCTACTTAAAGAATCTCCATATTGAAATTGCCGGAAGTCTCCGGTATGTTCATCTCCTCTTCCTGTTTTGTTAGTTCTGTGATTTCCTGCGCCACCTTTTTTCAATCTTCCGAAGATCTGCTCCAGCGCTTGCTGTCGTATAGCACGTTCGGCTTTCGCAGTAATGCTCATTCCACCGTTACCATCTGGTTCAATCTCTTCCTTGATGTAGCCTTTCTGCTTCAGCTCTTCAACGAAATCATCGATCGAATAATCATCGGTAGTAAGTTGATACTCATCATCCAATTGTCTAAGCCAGTCTAAAGCCTCGTCCAGATCTCCAGAGGTATGCGTAATGATCTCTTTGAAGATGTCAAAAAGCCTGTCAAACACAGACTTTTCTGGTTCTTCGAATTTATTGAAAACAAAGCCCCTTACTTCTTTCTCCTTCTTTTTCATAGTAATAAAATTAATGCTTTTCAGAAGAATCTAAAAACGCCTGATGATGCACAGAGACTAAAGTTATGTTAACTAAGATGTTCTACCTTCTCAACACAGGATGTTATTTTTGTCATAAATTCCAGGGCTTATGCTGTGGTGTTTCTAAGTAGAATAAATCAAATTAGCCTTTGCAGGCTCATATTGACAAGGGTTCAGGAAATCAATTAGAAATAGAACATAGCATTTAAAAACTATAGCTACTTAGGCTCTCTTTTACAATTGCGATGCAAATACTATCTTAGAGGCCTGTAGTAGATTTTTGCGCTACAGATTAAGGATGGAATGATTTCTCAATGGAATTATTCTAGACTTGATAACCAATCATAAACGACCAGTATGAGCATTGGAGAGATTATCGTGATCTTTTTTTCAGTAGTTATGTGTATTCCTACGATTGCATCAGCTACCAGATTTGATCAATGGTGGATTCGTGGATTTGATTTTCCAAGAATACAGATCAGCTTTTTAATTATCTGCGTGATCATCGCTTCCATAGTTGTTTATGATTTCGATAAAGACTGGCATCTTATAGCTATTGCTGTCCTCTTTATAAGTTTGCTGTATCAATTCGTAAAAATTTATCCCTACACATATCTTTCGGGTAAACAGGTTATGAAATTTAAAGGCAGTGATCCAGATGCCTCGATTTCCATTTTAGTTAGTAACGTACTTACACCTAATAAACGCAGTGATAAACTTATAGAACTGGTCAAAAAGCGTGATCCGGACATTCTTTTAACCTTGGAATCTGACCAGCGCTGGGAAGATGAAATGTCGGTTATTGAAAAAGATTATAAGTACACGGTCAAGATTCCTATGGATAATCTTTATGGTATGCACTTGTATTCAAAACTGAAACTTGAGGATATAAAAGTAAGATATCTGGTGCAACATGATATTCCCTCTATTCATGGAATAGTAGTTCTAAGAAGTGGCAAGAAAGTGAATATACACTGTCTACACCCAATGCCTCCAAGTCCTACGGAAAGTGATACCAGTACTAACCGAGATGCTGAACTTTTGATGTTGGGTCGGGATATCGACAGTGAAAAACATACAACTTTAGTATTCGGTGATCTGAATGATGTAGCCTGGTCAAGAACTACAAGACTTTTTCAAAAGTTGAGCGGACTCATGGATCCAAGGATTGGTAGAGGCTTCTTCAATACCTTTCATACAGGTTACGCCTTATTACGCTGGCCTCTGGATCATGTTTTCCACACCAGAGATTTTACACTTATCGATATTGCTAGGGAGAAAAGTATAGGCTCAGACCACTTCCCAATGTATATTAAGCTGAATCACGAACCTATTGCGGGAGCGATCAATGAAGACACTGATGCACCTGATGAAGAGGAAAAGGATTGGGCCGAAGAAAAAATTAAAACTGCAAATCCTCTAGTCGAGAAGATTCCCTTTAGCTCAATTGGAAATAGGGTGCAAGCTTAGAGATTCCCTTTAACTTTTCACAATGTCTTGCTGACAGAGGCTTCTCAATAAAATCTACGACATGTGGATCATTTGCCGCTTCACGTTTGTCCTTTCGATCTATAGATGAGGTTGCCATCACTACATGCAAGCGTTCATCTAAAGGTAATTTTTTGATATGGTCTAAAAATTCCCAGCCAGACATACCAGGCATATTGATATCCAGCATGATCAAGTATTCCTCTTCCTGACTAGCTTCATTTTCCAGAAATTCAAGAGCTTTATATGCATCCTTAAAGACTAAAGGTTCAGTATCCAAACCACTTTTAGAAACAATTTTTTTCTGTAAAAAAGTGATAATGTCATCATCATCAATAATTATTGTACGTAACATATAGGGTAATTTTGGGGATTGCTACAATTCATTTTCTGTCTTCACAGCAATTTCTCGGATGATCCCATCCAATTCATTCGCCGAAATTAATATATTTTCTAGTATTTCATCGATGTTACCTAAATCTTCTCGATAGTTTATCATCAAATCTACCAAGCCCATTATCTTTGCCAAGGGTGCGCGAACTATATGGGACTGCATCCAGGCTATTTCCTTCAATCGCTTATTATGATTTTGAATGGCGATAAGATGACTTTTTCGCTCAGTGATATCCTGCAGTGAGCCTATAATTCTGATAGGCTTCTGTTGAGAGTCGAGCATTAAATGACTTCGATCCAGCATGTATTTATAAGATCCATCAGCGCATCGAAACCTATATTCAATAGTAAGATTCTGAATACT
>NZ_CAJWRQ010000159.1 GCF_913046405.1 uncultured Christiangramia sp. | reverse complement strand
CACTACATAAGTTAATTGGAGGAAATATTGGATCAAATTTTTCTTTTAAGCTTAACTCAATAAGTTTTTGTCTTCTATAATCAAAGATCTCTTTAAGCTTAGGCTTTACTAGTAGTGGATGAGCCAGACGTCCAAGAAAACCCATAGGAAGTTTGTAATCCACTATATCTTCCATTTCCACACCACCTGGTATTTCCTTGATAAAATGTTTATGGTGCCATAGAGCGTATGGTCCAAATTTTTGTTCGTCTATAAAGAATTCATGATCACGAACCTGTGTGATCTCTGTAACCCATTTTGTCTTAATACCCGCGACGGGTGTTACTATATATTGAATTAACTGACCTGGATACATGGGTCTATCTGCTCCTGAAAGTATTTTGAAGCCCATATAATCTGGAGTAATGGTCTTAAGGTTTCTTGGATCTGATAAAAACTGCCAGGCTTCTTCGACAGAAATAGGTAGATTTTGTTTGCTTTTCAGGGTATAAATTTTCATCAGATATATTTTTTATAAAATTACACGCAAAGTTGTTTAAAGTAAAATATAAACAGTTAAACAAAATGTAAATCTGAGAATTATAGATCATTCAGTCTTGATTATCTTTTTATTTAGTTAGCTGAATAAGCCTATCTTTATCTAAATTTAAACTACTACATATGAAAAAATTATTAGCATTTGCTTTAGTGCTTTGCACTGGCTTTTCAGGCTTCGCACAGGTTGAAGCACCACAACCAAGTCCGCTTGGAAAAATGGAACAAAAAGTTGGGTTAACCGATATCACGCTTGAATATTCCAGGCCTGCAATGAGAGGGCGTACGATTTTTGGGGATCTGGTACCTTTTGACAAGGTTTGGAGAACTGGCGCAAACCTGAACACTATCATTACATTTTCTGATGATGTAAAAATAGGAGGTAAGGAACTGGCTAAAGGTTCGTATGCTATCTACACGAAACCTCAAAAAGACCAATGGACAGTGATGTTCTACGAAACAACCAATAACTGGGGAGTGCCTCAGGAGTGGGATGAATCCAAAGTTGCCCTAACAGCTACTGCAGCCGTAGAGGAGATGCCTTTCAAAATGGAGACTTTCACGATCGTGATCGACGAACTAAAAAATGATTCTGCAAATCTTAACTTTCTATGGGAGAATACCGTAGCTATTCTGGAAATTGAAGTGCCTACAGATAATCGTACCATGGCGAGTATAGATAAAGTGATGAATGGACCAACTGCTCAGGATTATTTCTCAGCGGCTTCATATTATCACGAAGCCGGAAAAGATATGCAGAAAGCATACACCTGGGTTAAAAAGGCCAATGAGATGAGTGAAGGTAAAGCATACTGGATGCTTAGAAGACAATCATTAATCGAAGCTGAAATGGGTAAAACTAAGGAAGCTATTGCCACTGCAAAAAAATCTCTTTCTGCTGCAGAAGCTGCAAACAATGCAGATTATGTGAAAATGAATAAAGAATCAATCGCTGAGTGGGAAGCGAAATAAGCTGAAGACACTATGTATTGAAAAAGGCTTCAGTTCGAACTGAAGCCTTTTTTTAATATTCCAATTTAATCTCTTTCCTGATGGAATCCAGCAATTGCATTAATTCCAGGGTGTTTTCTGTAGACCAGATATCACTTTCGGTTTTATTATTCAGAAGCATTTCTCCTACATGCTCCGCTTCGTATGTGTAGCCATTATTTTCTACTCCGTAATCACGCACTTCATGCTTACCATCTTTATGAGTAGTGATCGATGTTGGTTCATGGAACCTTGAATTCATGATCACTTTAGATTCTTCAAATTCGAGGATAGCTTCAGTAGGAGTTTTTTCCTTAAAAGTTGAAGTAAGCTCTACATCAATATCCTGGTCATAATGAAATTTGATATCACAGGATTCGTCAACTCCTGTTTCTGCTAATTGCGCTTCCGCAGTGATTCTATTGGGCATACCGAGTAAACGATAGGCAAGAAATACGGGATAGATTCCAATATCAAGAAGACTACCGCCTCCAAGGGATTTATTAAACAATCTTTTAGTTTCGTCAAATTCTGCAGGAAACCCGAAGTCTGCTTTTAAAGATTTTAGTTTTCCATACTCCTTATTTTTAAACTTGGTTTCCAGGTCACGAAAGTGAGGTAGAAAGGCGGTCCAGAGTGCTTCCATAATAAAAATATTCTTTTCCCTGGCCAGGCTTATCATCTCGTTCGCCTGCTTATAATTCAAAGCAAATGGTTTTTCACAAAGTACAGCTTTACCATGCTCGATACATTTGATAGCGAGTTCATGATGGAAGGCATGGGGTGTCGCGATATAAACTACCTGTACCTGTTCATCGTTTAATAGCTCTTCATAGCTGCCATAAGATTTTTCTGCTTCAAACTCTGATGCGAATTCTTCCGCTTTGTTTAGATCACGACTTGCTACTGCATAAAGTTCAGCATTAGAAGCATGTTGTAATCCGTCACAGAATTTTCCAGCGATCTTTCCAAGACCCAGAATTCCCCATTTTATTTTTTGACTCATGTTGTGCTTACTTGAGGTTTATCATTTCGAAAAAGTTGAATAAGTATCGCTATGGACATTACCAGTACGCAACCCAGAACATTCAACCATAAGTACGGCATTATATCCATTTTGAAAACAATGATCACGATGATCTGTGTGATAATGGCTGCTATAAAAACGGCATTGCTTCGTACATATTTTATAAAAAATGCCAGTAGGAAGATACCTAGTACATTTCCATAAAATATACTTCCAATGATGTTTACTAACTGAATTAAATTATCAAATAGATCAGCAAGACTAGCAAACAGGATCGCGATAGCTCCCCACATTAATGTAAACCATTTGGAAGCTGCCAGGTAATGCTCATCACTTTTATTCTCTTTATGATTTCTACGGTATAGATCGATCACAGTGGTGGACGCCAGCGCATTCAATTCTGAAGCAGTGGATGACATTGCAGCCGATAAAATCACGGCAAGGAGTAATCCAATAAATCCCCTCGGAAGATTGTTCAGAATAAAATGAATAAATACGTAATCTTTATCATTGCTTTCTGCTTTCACATCTGAAGCATCTATAAAAGTCTTTGCTTCCTCCCGAATTTCGAACTGTTCTTTCTCAAGATTCGAGTATTGTTCTCTAAAATTTGCAGTTTCAGTTTCATCCAGAGAAGTTCTCGAGGCGTATTCGAGTCCCAGTTCCTTTTTCTTCTCCTGAACATCATCATGCTCCAGCATAAGATCTTTGTACTGCTCGGCATAATTTGAATTTAAAACAGTTTCGGTCGCTGCTGGATTAAAATTTAAGGGAGCAGGATTGAATTGATAAAAGACAAAAACCATAACTCCAACCAGAAGTATAAAGAACTGCAACGGTACTTTCAGGAGTCCGTTAAAGATCATTCCCAACTGACTTTCCCTGACAGATCCACCAGATAAATAGCGTTGTACCTGACTTTGATCTGTTCCGAAGTAGGAGAGCATGAGAAATGTACCGCCAAT
>NZ_CAJWRQ010000158.1 GCF_913046405.1 uncultured Christiangramia sp. | reverse complement strand
AAAATAATTCCAGAAATGAGCAATAATGTAGCTTCAAAATTACGGATTCTAAATGCTCTATAAGATGCTGAAGCTACAAAAAATGCAAGTAATGCAAACATGGTAGCGGATAAGGGTGTATAAATATAATCAAATATCCAATAAAATAAAGATCCATTTGTATTCAAATGTGCACCCCATTTTTTCTGTTTAATCTTGCCAGTTTCAGCAAATGGTAATAAGTCTTCTAATAATGCTTCTGCTGACGACATGGTCATAAATATTTCAGGAAATTCATATTGGTTTTCAGCAGCTAATATTTTAGAAATCACTTGTTCCTTGGGTGTGCTTGAAAATTC
This sequence comes from uncultured Christiangramia sp., assembly GCF_913046405.1. Lineage (GTDB taxonomy): Bacteria > Bacteroidota > Bacteroidia > Flavobacteriales > Flavobacteriaceae > Christiangramia > Christiangramia marina. The sequence goes on along the minus strand of NZ_CAJWRQ010000158.1, from coordinate 3,342 downwards.
GGTTACAATTGTTGCAATATTTTCAACACTTGGTTTTCCGTTTCTAGCCATGAGTACTTTAATTCTAGCTACTTGGACCTCCAATGTAATAAATATTTATTCTTCCGGTTTGGCCTTTACAAATTTAGGGGGTCTAGCAGAAACCTCTCGATCGAAAATTACTCTACTAGCTGGTGGTGCAGGTCTTATTTTAGCCGCAATAGGAATTATGGATCATTTTATGGAATTCATCACCGCTTTAACTATAACAATCACCCCCGTTGCTGGTGTTATAATCTCGGATTATTTTATTTGTAGAACTTACAAAGAAGTGACTTCCAAATTCATTTGGACCGGAATTCTATCTTGGCTTTCCGGTGTAGCTATTATGCTTTTTATGGATTCAGAAATAAAGTTCATTTTAGGAATTATAGTGGCTGCTGTCTCCTACTGGATCTTAAAAAAGCTAACAGGTGCCAATCATATAAATTTCCAACAGAAAAAAATAGAGGAGAATGAAAAGGTGTAATGGAGGGGGTTGCCTTTTTAAATATTCTTTAGCACTACAAAGATAGTAGTTGCTGTTCCAAATGGAGGGCTGGCTCGGGAATATGCTCTAGGTTTTTCCAGAACATAAAAGTTTAAGGAGCTACAAAGAGTAAAAACAATCAACATAAAATAGCGTGCATTGAGGTAAATTGGTTTAGGAAGGTGTAAATAGATGAGCTTCTGGAGGCACCACCTTTAAAAGCCCGATTCACCTGAATCGGGTTTTTTTATGCATATAACTGATCTATATAAAATACAAAAAGCCGGAATTAGCATTCCGGCTTTTTGCATAATAACCTGATTCCTCAGAATACAGTGTTATCAAACAGTGTGAAGTACTACGTTTACTACTGCCCCAACAATGGCGGCAAAAATAAATAGTAGGGTAAGCGTGACCAGTATCTTTGCGATAATGTTCAGGCCATGAATACTCATCTTGTAGTTGTCCACAAATTCAGTAAAGATTTCCATACGCCTGTTATTTTTGATTTATACTTAACTCACTATAATATAATCACTTAAGCAGTTAAATCATAATTTTTTCGTCTAGGTCATTGGAAAATCGTTAAACGGATTATTCCTACAAGCTTTCTGGAGATTTGCACCAAAAAAACCTACTATTTTTTTCTATTACATACGTATCATTCTACCTCCTCTTCTGGATGGCGCCTTTCCACCTCCAAAACTACTTAGCTTGTAAGTAAAACTCAGCATTGCATATCGTTGCAGAACGAGGTTATTCACATCCTGAATATAATCGTCTCCTACAAGTCTTCTAGTATCCACATTTTGATCCAGTAAATCATATACTTTCACTTTGACGGTAGCATTGTCTTTCAGGAACTGGTATCCAAGACTCATATTCCACAATAGACTCGTACTGTCGAATCCCGGAGCAACATTTCCATATTTATTATAGGAGATATCATTTCCAAAAACCACGTTCTTTGGCCAGTAGGTTGTAGTTTCAAGAGACAGACTATGGTTTACATAATTTTGATCTCTTCCACTATTGATATCGTACTGAATATCATTGAAGGTCGCCGAGTAACCTGGTTCAATCTCAAAGACTTCATCGATCGCGTAAGTAAGCCTCAAAGTAGGAGTTACCGTAAATTGATCAGATTCATACTGTACAGCGTTAATAAAGCCTACATTCCTGTTATAGCCTCCATTTGCTCCAATCCTATATCTAAACTCTGTAGCGTCCTTCTTATAGCTTTTACTGTAAGAAGCTCCCAGATTTCCGTTAATAACTCCATCTACATTGGTATAGGTTGTAGTTCTAACAAAATTATCCACGCTGCTGGTTGCTGCCACCTGATTATCTGTGAAATTGAAATAGGCATAAGCAAAGATTCCACTTCGGGAAGCAAAATCGAAATTTCTATAATTTAAGTTCACGCGCTGATTAAAGGTTGGTTCCAGCTCAGGGTTACCAATGATGATATTTGTAGGGTTTGTTCTATCCACCACTGGTTGCAGTTGCCTCACTGAAGGAACATCAGCATTTGTACTGTAACCAATACTTATACTTTTGGATCTTTCAGGAGAATACCGAAGATCGGCATCCACATACACATTATTAAAAGTATTGTCGAAGCGTATATCTTCCATAAAGTTCTCGGTCTTTAAAGTTGTGCTAAGCAACCCAACCTCAGAACTAACACGCCATTTTTCACCTTCATAATTAAGTCCGGCGTTTGGAGTATGTTTGAAACTACGGAATTCAAAATCATTACTCAATAGCTCATTGAAATTAGTATACTCACCATCAACAGCATCAAAAACACTTCTGGTATTGCTGCTCTTTTGTGTATCAAACTCATAATTGATGTCCAGAAAGAATTTATCTGCCAATACACTTCTTTTTGAAGCTCCAACACTAAAAGAATTGGAATTTTCATCCTGATCTATAAATTGATCCTGAACGATATTATTTTCAGGGTTATTTACGAATGTACTTTCTGAAAAGTAAATATTCTCATTCTCCTGTTTGCTGTGGGCATGGTCCAGATCCAACTGAAGATAAGAACCCCTGCTTCCAAAACGTTTTATAAAGTTGATATCATTACTAAAATCCAGACTTGTAAGATCTTCAGTTTCATCTATAAGTGTGGTATTCTGAAGCTGCATGTCCTCATCAAGATTTTCTTCAAATCTATCTCGATAGGACGTTCCAATGTTAGCATTGAATCGTGGAGCGATGGAAAGCCTCGTAAGAGTATCAAATTCTACTTCGTATCGAAGTGTCGCTCTGTGACTATCATTCAGTAAATTACTGGAGCTGATGGAATTAGTGAAATATCTGGAATCTGGAAGAATATTCTCCCGCTCGATCCTCGTTCTGGTCTCCGTATCTGATCCTCCATAGAAATAATCCGCAGTAAGTTCCATACCATTGTCCCATTCATTTACAAAGTTGAATCCGCCGGTTTCAGATTTCGTAATCCCATTATTAGATCCAAAACCGGTTCCATTGATACTGAAACTTCCATTCCCATTGAACCTTACACTACGGGCATGTCCACCCATCATGTCGAACACCTCATCAAAACTAAATCCGGAACTATTGATATTATTGGAACTAGCAAGTACACTTACCCTGAGGTCATCTTTAAAATAATTGGCGATACCACTAAGTTCATATCGGTCATCTGTACCACCACCGGCAGTTGCCCGTGAAAACCAGCCTTTGTTCTTGTCTTCCTTCAGTTCAATATTGATGGTCTTATTTTCTGAATCTCCCGCCTTTCCGGTAAATTCTTCACTTCTTGTTTTGGTATCCACTACCTGTATCTTATCTATGATTTC
>NZ_CAJWRQ010000157.1 GCF_913046405.1 uncultured Christiangramia sp. | reverse complement strand
CGCTGGAGCCCATTCCACCGTGAATGGTATTCGCATTTCCATCACCTTGTATTGTTTCAGCTGCTATACTGCCTACTAAAATTTCAAAGTTAGTTGCTCCTGCAGTAGTCATGCTAAGATTAGTGTTATCTGCGAATGTAACCTCTTTAAAGGTCAGAGTGTCAGTCCCAGCCCCACCATCGAGCTTGGCCATGTTCAAGGATGAGATATCTGACATCTTGATCCACACATAATCGTCACCTGCTCCCATGTCAACACTGTCACCATTCTTAAAGATAGCTTCGTTAATTACGTCATTACCATCACCCATCTTCAAAGTGAGATTGCCGCCGAACTCTGAGGAACGGTTAAAGTTTAGCAAAACTTCGTCATTCCCAGCGCTGCCCTGGACGACAACAGCGCCTGAAACACTACTGATATTGACTCCATCAAATAATAATGCAATATATAACTGGACTACAGGTCAAACAACAGAGCAAATTGTTGTAAGTGATTTAGGCTTGTATTCAGTAGAGATACATACACAGGAAGGTTGTTTAATTACTGACAGTTTTTTGATTATTGTTAACGATTGTGAATATTTCTTTTTTGCACCTAATGCTTTTACTCCTAACTCAGATGGATGCTGTTCGATATAGCTAAGTGATGGCGTAAGATATTCTGCGATGTCTTTATTGATATAACCAATGATCTTTAAATCTTCCGGTATTTTAATATTTTGCTCATAAGCCACTCTTGTTGTGATGATTGCGCTTTCAAAATCTGTACAAAGTAAAGCCTCAACTTTTTCTGTCACTAACAGTTTTTCGATCTTGGATTTTAAGGTTCCCTCACTACTGCTACGCGCTGTAAATACTGGCAAATTATCCATTGCTTTCTGGTAACCAGATATCCTTAGCTTTCCAATACCAACATGATGAATAGCTGAAGCAATCCCTATTCTTTCCAAACCTTTTGCTCTAAAGAATTTCGTAGCATCGTAGAAACTCTTTTCATCATCTACGCCCACTTTATCTGCAGGTAGATTTAGATTAATTCGGTCGTAAACAACAACAGGAATATCGTAATCTAAGAGGGCAAACAGGTGATCATACTCTGCCTTTTTCTGAGTTTCTTCTGAAACTGCAATTAAAACTCCGTCGACCATTCCAGAAGTCAGAAGATCACAAATTTGCTTTTCGCGATCGAGTGATTCATTGGAAATATAGGTGATTATCTGCTGATCATGTAGCTGCGCCTGAGCTTCTATTCCAGATAGAACCCTGGCAAAAAAGCTGTTGGATATATTTGGAATCACAACACCAATAGTACCTGTCTTGCTTTTTTTCAAATTAACTGCTACCGGGTTTGGCCGGTAGTTGTGAAGCTTTGCTAACTCCTTAACCCTTTCGGCTGTTTTAGGACTAATTTCCGGACTATCATGAAGTGCTTTCGAAACCGTAGAAACACTCACGTTAAGTAACTTCGAAAGCTCTTTTAAGGTTATTTTACTCTTCATAATAAACTGTTGAAATAAATTAATTCAATAATTGCTGCGGAAATACCTGTCTTCATTTACCAATTTGCAAAGAAAAGAATAAATTATGGTTTTGTAGTTATCGGGCTAATCGAACGAATTTTGCGCTGACTAAGAAACACCTTAATTCTTAAGACTGTTAATCACAAACAAGTATTTCATTCCTAAACCTGAAGGATACACATCATTACCTTATTCGTAAACTTCCCGAAAACCCTTGTAAACACTCAGTTAAACTTATCCTAAACACGACCAACCACTTGTGCATAATCTGCTATCATCGTAATTTACATCTACTAAAATTAAATAACCATGAAAGATTACGGAACATTATCCCAGGCTATAAACAAATTGAAATTAGAAGAAGGATACAAACATGATTTCAACCTGCTTGATGAAAAGATCGAATTGAAGTCAGAAAATGCAACATTTGGTGTTGAAGAATTTGAGGTTGATAAAGTCCTGCGATTCGAAGGAATGAGCAATCCTGACGATAATTCGATCCTATATGCCATCACCACCACTGATGGAAAGAAAGGCGTCCTTACCGACGGATATGGTATTTCCAGCGGACAAATATCCAAGGAAATGATGAAGAAACTGGATCTGAAGGATCACAGACCTATAGATTAATGGTTAAAGTTCTACTAAACCATTGATTATAATTTTGGTTTTGTTTCAATCATTATATTTTTGAATTAAATTTTAAAAAACTATAAACAAAAACTATGAACTATTTAGGATTAGATAAGGAAAAAACTGCTAAAACGGTTTCTGAATTAAATATTTTATTAGCTGACTATCATTTATACTATCAAAAACTTAGAAATTTTCACTGGAATGTAATTGGAAAAAACTTTTTCGATCTGCATGAAAAATTTGAAGAGCTTTACGATGAAGCGAAGCTTAAAGTTGATGAGATAGCTGAGCGTATTCTTACTTTGAGATACCAGCCTACCAGTAATATGAGTGAGTATTTAAAAGACTCAAATTTAAAGGAATCTCCTAGTGATATTTCTGACAGCAAAATGATCGAAATCTTACTGGAAGATCACGGACTACTGCTTAAACAAATGAGAAAAGTGGTGGAAATTGCTGATAAATCTGGAGATGAAGGTACAATTGATCTAATCGGTGCTTATATTAGAGAGCTAGAAAAAACCAGCTGGATGTTGGATGCATGGAAAATGAAAACTTCAGATCAACACAAACCAGTTAAGAAATAAGCAACTTAGAGTATGCAGGAATTTAATCTTCAGGATTCAGTTAAAGGTATTTGGGATAAACTAGAAGGATGGCTGGATACCATTATTCTAGGTCTTCCAAACTTCCTTCTCGCAGTGGTTGTCTTTATCATTTTTGTTTTTATCGCGAAGTATGTCGGTAAAATTTTTGATAAGATTTTCGCCAAAAGTATCAAACAGGATTCCATACGCCAGATGGCCACGAAAGTGATCAAGGCAATTGTAATCCTGATTGGTTTCTTTATTGCATTAGGACTTCTAAACCTAGATACTGTACTAACTTCAGTTCTGGGAGCGGCAGGAGTTGTTGGGTTAGCTATTGGTCTTGCTTTGCAAGGAACTTTGAACAACACTTTTTCAGGTTTAATTCTTAGTTTCCTGCCAGAATTGCAAATTGGTGACTGGGTGGAAACCAATGGGTTTGCAGGATCGGTTATGGAGATCAACCTCAGGAATATTGTGATTAAGCAATCTGACAATAACTATGTTATTATTCCTAATGCAAAGATTATTGAAGAACCTTTTAAGAACTTTACACGGACTGCTCGTTCAAGAGTATTTGTAAATTGTGGAGTTGGATATTCTTCAGATTTAGAAATGGTAAGAGACTTAACTATTAAAACTATCGAGGATATTTTTCCGCAGAGGGGAAATGAAGAAGTTGAATTGATGTTTCAGGAATTTGGTGATAGCTCGATTAATTACGTCTTGAGATTCTGGACAGATGTTACGAAGAATAGAGATATTCTTATCGCTCAGAACACAGCGATTATTGCTATTAAGAAAGCTTACGATGCTAAAGGAATCAATATTCCATTCCCAATTAGAACGATCGATTTTACGAATAAACTGTCAGTCAATAAGGATTAAATTTAATATTTGATATATAAAAAAACCGGCTATACAGCCGGTTTTTTTTGCTCTTGAT
>NZ_CAJWRQ010000156.1 GCF_913046405.1 uncultured Christiangramia sp. | reverse complement strand
ATTCCTTAATAATGGCACGATATCTCATGATATCCTTTTTCATTAAGTAATCAAGTAAGCTTCTTCTTTTACCAACAAGCTTAACCAGCGAACGCTCTGAATTAAAATCCTTACGGTTTTTCTTCAGGTGCTCAGATAGGTGAGCAATTCTGTAAGTAAATAATGCGATTTGTCCTTCTGCTGAACCGGTATCATTTTTTGATTTACCATGTTTTTCGAAGATCTCTTCTTTTCTTTCTTTTGCTAGATACATTCCAATATTATTTAAATGATTTTTATGTATTGACAGCATTTCTGTCAGGCGGCAAAGATATCATTTATTTTTTATTCCGTATGTATTAGGTTTTAAATTTATAGACTCAATCAAAATTCATATTTTTGCAAAGTGAAAATTGCATTTCCTCATAAACTTCTGGTATCCTTGCTAGCTCTATTAGTGCTGGTAACTACTAATTCATTCGCTATTGAAAAGCATTTCTGTGGCGAGCGATTAATTGATACTTCTGTTTTTGCTGAATTGGAGAAATGCCCTGGTTGTTTAGATGCTAAGGATAACATTCCTTCTGAATCTGAATGCTGTACGGATGTGGTTGATGTGCTGGAAGGGCAGGATATTACAACTGTTAAGAAAATTGACGATCTGGATGTAGATCAACAGGTCTTTCTTGTTGCATTCGGCAAGGCTTTCTTTTCACTCTTTCAACCGGAATCCAAAAGCCCGGAAAATTCACTTTATTACGATCCACCTACTATTAGCTTTGACCTTCAGTCATGCTATCAGGTATATTTAATCTGAATTTAGATTTTTAATAGAATTATCACTTTCCGCAGAAAGACAGGCGGAGGGTACTTTAATTATTATCAAAAATCAAAATTCAATTGATGAAAATCATACAATCTCTCATATTATTACTACTCCCTGTGGTAATTTTTTCACAGGAAACTTTCAGTGGTAAAGTACAGGAACTGGGAACAGAAATGCCTGTTCCCGGAGCAAATGTCTACTGGCTAAATACCGAAGTTGGAACCATAACCGACTTCAACGGTGAATTTTCAATTCCGTATAAGAAGGAATATAATAAGCTGGTCATTAGTTTTATGGGCTATAAATCAGATACTCTTAGTATAAAGAACAATAAGGATAATTTTGTTCATGAACTAAGTCCTTCAGCAAATCTTGATGAAGTAGACCTGGTTTCTCGTAAAAAAGCAACTTCAAGATCCTATCTGGAGTCTACGAATGTCATGAATATTAGCAGTGATGAACTTTTAAAAGCTGCTTGTTGTAATCTTTCTGAAAGTTTTGAAACCAATCCTTCCATAGACGTTAATTTCGCTGATGCTATTTCGGGAACCCGGCAAATAAAGATGCTGGGATTAACCAGTCCTTATATATTGATCGCTACCGAAAATATTCCGTCAGTAAGAGGAGCCGCTCAAGCTTACGGACTTTCATTCACACCGGGAACATGGGTGGAGAGTATTCAGATTACTAAAGGAGCGGGTAGTGTGGTTAATGGTTATGAAAGTATTGCCGGCCAGATCAACGCTGAACTTCAGAAACCTGCAAATTCAGATAAATTTTTTGTAAACCTTTATGGTGCCAGCAGTAAGCGCCTGGAGCTCAATACTCATTATAATACTCAGCTGAATAAGAAGTGGAGTACTGGTATTTTTGTACACGGAAACTCACATCAGGAAGAGCACGATGTCAATAACGACAACTTCCTGGATATGCCTTTGTATAATCAGATCAATTTGATGAATCGCTGGCAATATATCGATAATGAGAACGGGATCGTTGCTTTTATGAATTTCCGCTATCTTAATGATGAAAAGCAAACCGGAGAGCTCGATTTCGATCCTGATACAGATAAATTAACCACAAATGCCTGGGGAAGTGAGATTAATACGCAACGTTATGAGTTTTCAGGAAAACTAGGATATGTAAATCCAGAACTTCCGTGGCAGAGTATTGGAATGCAATTAGCGGTGAGCAATCATCAGCAGGATTCCTATTTTGGTCTTAGGGTTTATGATATAGAGCACAATAGCATTTATTCCAACATTATTTATAATAGTATTATTAGTGACTCCAGACACAAGATCAAAACTGGTCTTGATTTTACTCAGGATTCTTATAATGAGTTGGTTGAAGATACAGATTACGTTCGTAAAGATAATTCTGTAGGAGGTTTTTTCGAGTATAACTTTGACGATATGGACAAGCTCAATCTTACCGCAGGAGTGCGTGCAGATTATCATAACCGTCTTGGTTTCTTTCTTACTCCAAGAGTTCATGCGAGGTATCGACCTTGGGCGAAATCGGCTTTAAGAGTATCATTTGGTCGTGGTAAACGGGCTGCTAATATCTTTGCTGAAAATCAAAATCTATTCGCCTCTTCCCGGGAGATCAACATTCAAAGAAGTTCCAGCGGAGATATTTATGGTTTGGATCCCGAGATCGCCTGGAATTACGGAATTTCATATATGCAGGGTTTCAATATTTTCAGTAGAAAAGCAGAGCTGATCTTTGATTATTATCGAACTGATTTTCAGAACCAGGTGGTAGTCGACTGGGAAAACCCACAGGAGATCAGTTTTTATAATCTGAAAGGAGATAGCTATGCGAATAGTTTTCAAGCTGAATTAAGCTATAATGCTGCAGAGCGCCTCGATCTAAGAATGGCTTATAAATTTTACGATGTAAAAACTAAGTATCAGACTGGAACTAAGATCAAACCCCATATCCCAGAAAATAGAGTCTTTGCAAATCTTTCCTATGAAACCGAAATAAAAAATAATAGTCAGTGGAATCCCCATTTGGAAAAAATCTTTCAATTTTTCCATCACTTGAAATTTCGATACTTCCTCCATCATCACTAAAAGCCCCGCCAACAATTGCAGCAGGCCACGCGGAATCGAAGAGGCCAGTGTTTCCAAAAATAATAAAGTCAATGCCAAATGGGTTGTTCGGATCGTCTGTTATTGGTTCGTCAAAGTGAACTGTTAATGAACCGCCGACGCCAATGGAAACAATTTCATCATTGAGCCAAGGTGCGTTAAATGGGCTGACAACACAAGGCCATATGCCTTCCCCGGTAATACGCGTTGGTTCTCCAAGAACTGATTCAGAAACTGAAGTAGATTCTTACACTCTAACCCAGACTTTTGATCTTTCAATTGGTGAAATAACTCTTATTTCAAATAAAAGAGAGATTGAATCTTACAATGGATCATGGGGTTGGAATTATGGAAATGGTCCTGGAATTAGTGGTAATGCTAATTTACTGGATGTAATAAATAACCCGAGTGAAATAGAAGTTGAGTCTCATGAATTAAGACTTACAGGTAGTTCTGATTCTTTTGACTGGGTTATAGGAGCTTATATCTTTGAAGAAAATGCGATTGAGAGCATAGATGTACCCATATTCAGAGGGGTGCTGCCTCCTCCAGCTACTTTATGGCCTGTTTTCTACGTACCTGGACTTGCGGATATAGTTTTAGGTACTCAAGCTTATGGAAGTAGGAATCAAGGATACAACGTCACTAATGAGAATGATGCTTTCTATGCAGAAGGTACATATCAAATTTCTGACCAACTTGATTTAACCGTTGGAGTTAGAAGAACAAATGACGATAGATATTTTGAAAGATGGCAAACTCTCTATGGAGGAGCCTTTGATCCAACTTACTTCTGTCCTGGCATGCCTAGTGCTGAAGTAGCACCTGGAGTGGTTGTCCCCTTAAGCGATAGATGTATTCAAACCGTTAGTTATAGTGAAACTACACCTAGAGCAATCTTAAGCTACCAACAAAATGACGATGTCTTAATTTACGCGAGCTATAGTAAGGGTTATTCCAGTGGTGGATTTAACCAGGATCGAGCTCAGTTCATTTCTATGGTC
>NZ_CAJWRQ010000155.1 GCF_913046405.1 uncultured Christiangramia sp. | reverse complement strand
AACTTTCCTTTGAAGAATTTTTTTGAGCGTTTCCATTGCAACTAAACAGAAACGTTGCCATAAGGCTTAGTATTAAAAACTTTTTCATCATTTACTTTTTCTTTAAAATTACAATTATTGTGCCGCTATAAAACTTGTAATTTTGTTAATTACCTCAGGATTACCTAGTATCCGGCGGTGTCCCAGGTTTTTCGTGATCATTAATTCACTATTCTCCAGAACCTCATCAATCTCGTAAGCCGAATTCACTTCAACATCCACATCATGTTCGTCGTGAATAATAAGAGTAGGAGTAAACACTTTTTTTGCAGATTCTGCACCAGAAAGTGCGTCCATATCCTGTTTAAATTTATTATCCAGATATGCCTTCATCTTCCTGGCGACCTTATCGTTCATTTTCATGTTGGCAGCAAAGTTTCTGGTGATCTCGGTAACGTTATTTGCCGTTCCAATCAATATTAACTTGTTGGTTTTTAATCCATCCTTAATTGCTCTAAGAGAAGACATACCCCCAAGAGAATGACCAATAACAGCTTCAAAAGGACCATATTTATTATCCAGAAATTTTACAGCTTCAATAAAGAAAGGCATCATGCTCATTTTCCCATCGGCTTTTCCATGTCCTGGAGCATCAAAACTTATAGTTTGATAGTCCATGACTTTTAATGCTGAAGCGATTTTAGCCAGCTGAGTTCCTCTGCCACTCCAACCGTGAACCAGCAGAACTTTCTTATCTGACTTTCCATACTTGTAGGTCACGATCTCGCGGTTCATTGAAGGAACTATCATTTTTTCCTGCTCTGTGTTCTCATCCATCTCCCTTTCTCTCTCCGGAAGTTTGTAACGGAAAGGAGTAAGAAACAGTTTCGCTGCAAACCTGCTGGCAAGAAACGGACTTACTTTCGTTAGAATTTGGGATGTAGTTAGAATATACTGCGGAACCAATAGTCTTTGAACCGGTATGCTGTCTTTAGTATTTTGAGTCATTTTGGATGTATTCAGGTCGTGAGTCGGCTTTCACATACTGTTTAAAAAATGCTTTGAAAGTCTTGTAAATGCTGCAAATATCAACAATGGTATTGTTTTTGAAACTGCTTTTATTGTTAAATCATACTTAATTCAACTCGAGCAGGTTTGCTGCTTTTGTACTTTTAGGTATCAAAAACCAACGATATGAAAATTAAGAATGCCTTATTAGGTTTAAGTGTACTGCTTATGGTGGTCTCATGTAAGACCAATCCTTTTACAGGAGAGAAAAATTTAAATTTTGTCTCCAATGATCAATTGTTCCCAACTTCTTTTGAACAATACAATCAATTTCTGAATGAAGCGGAAGTCGTAAATAATACGGAAGAAGCCAGAAAGGTTAAAAGACTTGGAGAAGATATTGTAACTGCTGCGGAAAGATATTTGAACGCGAACGGTTACCAAGGCTTTATGAATGACTTTAAATGGGAGTTCAACCTTGTTAAAGATGATCAGGCCAACGCTTTTGCCATGCCTGGTGGAAAAGTTGTCGTATATACAGGTATTTTGGACGAAGCTCAAAATACAAATGGTCTGGCGACAATTATGGCTCACGAGATCGCCCATGCCCTTGCAGATCACGGTGCTCAAAGAATGAGTGCAGCACAATTACAACAATTAGGAGCAGTAGCTGGAACTGTAGCTGTAAGTGGTCGTAGTGAAAGTACGCAACAAATCTTTGCTCAGGCATATGGATTAGGTACGACAGTAGGAGTAATGCTTCCTTTTAGTAGAGGTCATGAATCTGAAGCTGATAGAATTGGCTTAACTCTTATGGCAATTGCCGGTTATGATCCAAGAGAAGCTCCAGAATTATGGAAAAGAATGCAAGCTAATAGTGGCGGGCAGGCTCCACCAGAATTTTTAAGCACTCACCCTTCAAATGCAACAAGAATTAGTAATTTGACTCAGTGGGCTCCTGAAGCTATTGCTGAAGCGAAAAAATACGGATCAACAACTTTTAAATAAGTAATCTCAAAATTAAAATTGAAAAGCCACCGGTTTCGGTGGCTTTTTCTATTTTTAGTGCATGAAGCAATTACCTAAAGGCAGCAAAAAATTAATTCATGCATGGGCATTTTACGACTGGGCCAATTCAGTTTACAGCCTGGTAATTTCCTCAGCGATATTTCCAATATTTTATGGTGCATTGACGATCGTCAAGGATTCCGAAGGGAATATGATCAGTGATACGGTGAGCTTTTTGGGTTTCAATTGGAATAATGATACCCTCATTAGTTACGTAACAGCCGCTGCATTTCTTGTGGTTAGTTTTCTGAGTCCCTTTCTTTCTGGTATTGCTGATTATATTGGAAACAAAAAGAACTTCCTAAAATTCTTCTGTTACCTGGGAGCTATTTCCTGTATAGGTTTGTTCTGGTTCAATCTTGGGAATCTCTGGTTCGGCTTGCTTTTCTACTTTCTCGCTCTTATTGGTTTTTGGTCCAGCCTGGTTTTCTATAATTCATATTTGCCAGATATCGCCTATAACGATCAACAGGATAAAGCAAGTGCGAAGGGATTTTCTTTGGGCTATTTAGGAAGCGTGATACTACTTGTCCTTTGCCTAATTATGATCCTAAAATACGAATGGTTTGGTTTTGAGGATGAGGGTTTGCCAACACGACTTTCTTTTGTACTAACCGGAGTGTGGTGGATCGCTTTTAGTCAGTATACCTATTACTATCTTCCAAAAGGAAATAAAAAAGCCCGACTTACCAAAAATGTACTATTCAATGGATTCAGGGAATTGAAAGGTATCTGGTACAAGATCAATCAGAATAAACAATTGAAGCGTTATTTAGTGGCATTCTTTGTTTACAGTATGGCTGTTCAAACCATTATGTTAATCGCGACTTATTTTGGGATCGAAGAACTGGAATGGGGAGAACAGGATGCAACCACAGGGTTAATAATAAGTATTCTATTGATTCAGCTTGTAGCGGTTCTAGGAGCTTTTCTAACCTCGCGACTGGCCATTAAATATGGAGATGTCAAGATCCTGATTTTTATCAACCTGATTTGGATAGCAATTTGTGGGTATGCTTATTTCATCACAACTCCGCAACAGTTTTATGTAGCAGCAGCTTCGGTTGGTTTGGTGATGGGCGGAATTCAATCACTATCCAGGTCCACTTATTCCAAAATGTTACCAGAGAATGCTATAGATACAGCCAGTTATTTTAGTTTTTACGATGTAGCTGAAAAAATCGGGATAGTGATTGGGATGTTTATGTATGGTCTGGTAGCTCAAATTACCGGTAGTATTAGAAGTTCAATTCTTTTCCTGGTCGTTTTCTTTATTGCCGGAGTATTTTTATTAATGCGTGTACCTAAAAAGCATCCAAAAATAAAAAACCTGCCAGAAGACAGGTTTTAAAATTTCAGCAATTTTGATACTTATTAGTAGCTGGAAACACTTCCAGAACCGTTTGTTTTAAAACTTTGTTTTTCAGGATCACCTTTGTATACGATATCTCCTGAACCACTAACATTTGCTTTTAAACTTGGAGAAGCGTACACCATTACATCCCCGGAACCTGAAACTCTTGCTTCCACATTTTTTGCTCTTAGATCAAATGCATCGAAATCACCACTTCCAGTTACGTTGCATTCAAAATTGTCAGTACTGCCTTTAATCTTTATATCACCAGACCCGGTTACATGACCTTTCAAATAATTTGTCTGTATATCCAGAACCATATCTCCGGAACCTGTAACACTCACGCTCAATCTTTCTTCTGAAAGTTGATCCTGTGTCCAGATATCCCCGCTGCCAGTAAGTGAAATATCATTCACACTCTTTACAGGAACAGTAATGAGCAGATCCTTTCTAGTTTGAAGATTCACCCCTTTTTCTGTAGAAATTTTAAGCGTACCATTTTTTACTTCCGTAAGTATATATTCCTGAAGATTGCTTTCTGCAGCAACTTTGATGTTTCCTTCAGTTCCCGAAACTAATTTTACGTTCATGGATCC
>NZ_CAJWRQ010000154.1 GCF_913046405.1 uncultured Christiangramia sp. | reverse complement strand
TAATTTGAAGAATCTTGATATCAGATTTCCATTGAATTCACTCATTTGTGTTACAGGTGTATCTGGAAGTGGCAAATCGTCGCTTGTGAATCATTCACTTTTAGAAACTGCGAAATGTCAATTGAATGGGGAACCCTTCCCTGGGCATCTATGTCATTCAATTTCAGGTTTAAAAACCTTCGAATGATAATTTAGATAGGTTTGACAAGAATGAAGAGTTAATCAGCAATGTTTTAGCATAAATTTTCAAGAAACTGGAGCGAACTAAAGTTTACTGAAAAATAGATGGAGAGCTTTCATTCAAATCATCCACTGATTCATCATCATAGAAATTATTCACCCCATTCTTTAGCCACTGTAAATATTTATCAGCATCTGGTTCGTAAGCAATGGGATCATTTAACTTATTACCTGCATTGTCAAGTAATACATAATATGGTTGTGCATTTGCTTTAAAGTTTGTGATCTGGAAATCACTCCATTTATTTCCGATGGTTTCAATTTCTTTACCAGTAGCTTCAGATACATATTGTTCATTCTCAGGAAGATCTCGTTGATCATCTACGTAAAGGGAAATTAATACAATGTCATTCTGAAGTAAATTCAACACCTCATCTTCACTCCACACTCTTTCTTCCATCTTTCTACAATTCACACAAGCATGCCCCGTAAAATCTAGCAGGACTGGTAAATTCTGCTTTTCTGCATATGCCATTCCCTGTTCATAATCATGAAAGCTAACCAGATCATGAGGTCCATAATCGGCTCCTTCAGGAAGGTTGGAGTTAACGTTCGTATTCAATCCTCCAGAACTTCCTAAACCATCTGGTGATTCACTGTATTGTAATGGCGGAGGAAAACCACTAATAATTTTTAGAGGCGCTCCCCATAAGCCAGGGATCAAATAAATTGTAAATGTGAGAACTATAATTCCTAATAACAATCTTCCCACAGATATATATTCGAGAGGAGAATCATGTGGTAAACGTATTTTTCCGAAGAGATACAAGGAAAGAACAGCAAAGATCGCTATCCAGATCGCCAGGAAAACCTCTCTCTCGAGGAAATGTAACTGCAAGACCAAATCTGCATTCGAAAGAAATTTAAATGCCAGTGCCAGTTCGAGAAATCCTAAAACTACCTTGACCGTATTTAACCAGCCACCAGATTTTGGTAAACTATTCATCCAACCCGGGAAGGCCGCGAACAAGGCAAATGGAAGAGCGATTGCCAGTGAGAATCCAAGCATTCCTATAATTGGTGCAATACCTCCTTTTGAAGCCGCTTCCACCAGTAAAGTTCCCACGATTGGTCCCGTACATGAGAATGAAACGATCGCTAAGGCCAGCGCCATAAAAAATATTCCAATGAGCCCGCCTCTGTCAGCTTTAGAATCGATCCTCGTTCCCCAGCTACTTGGCAGTACGATCTCAAAAGCCCCCATAAAGGACATTGCAAAAACAACTAGAAGTATGAAGAATATGAGATTGAACCACACATTCGTGGATAAAGCATTCAGACTATCAGCTCCAAAGATCAGGGTTACCAATGAGCCTAGAAGTACATAGATAACAACGATGGAAATTCCGTAGAAAATAGCATTCCTAATGCCCGCTGCACGTGATTTCGATTGCTTAGTGAAAAAGCTTACCGTCATGGGAATCATTGGGAAAACGCAAGGCGTGAGCAAGGCTGCGAATCCAGATAAAAAAGCAATAATAAAGATACCCCAGAAAGAACGCTGATCTTCCATTTTAAGATTTCCTGTTTCCTCAGGGTCTAGCTTTGCTGGAGTAGCGTCTTCCTTTAACTGAAAAGTAAATTTTTTCGAGTCAAATATACAGGCTTCATCATCACAGGCCTGGTATTCGATCTTGGCAATTATAGTGGATAACGTGGTATCGGTAACTCGTACACGCTGAGAAAATGTTGCCTCGTCCAGAAAATAACTCAAATCTGTCTCAAAAACCTTGTCGAATTCAGTAATAGATTCACTTTCCCTGGTTTCGTTTACCAATTCATACCCGGTATTTTGATCTTCAAAAGTAAAAACTGTAGAATTGACAGCTCCTTCAGGCTGAGTTTGTGAATATAAATGCCATTTATTCTGAATGCTGGCTTCAAATATGAGATCATATTCGTTCTCTGAAACTTTCTTAACTTCAGAAGTCCATTTGACCGGATCCTGGATTTGAGCGCTCGCGCCCATGGTAAATAACAAACAGAATAGAAACAGGCCTTTTTTGAAATGTCCTAAAGAAATATGCATATAAACTGCGCCTTTGAATGAATTTGAATGGCATCAAAAATAAGGAATTTAACCTGATTTAAGCCCTTGGAAAATCAGCATTCTCAATGATCAAAATAACCATCTCAACCTATACTGAACAATATAATGAGTCGTAAAAATTAGTTAGGACTAACCAATCATAAAATATAATTGCAGTTTAAAGCAATGGATAAAAACAAACGATAATTAAGGGAAGAAGTGAATTATTTGAAATTTTGATATCCAGTGCTGCGATCTAAAAGACCTTACAAGTCACCAAGCTAATTTATAGGAATCAGAATACTAATTTTAGTGCCTTTGTTGATATCTGAAGCAATATTCATGGAGCCTCCCAGTTCATGAACCAGCTCATTGACCAGTTTTAAACCAAGTCCGAAGCCTTTCTCCCCACCAGTTCCGATAGATAATTCTGAAACATCTTCGAAGTAATTCTCCAGCGCCGCACTGCTCATTCCAACTCCGTTGTCCTGCACAACCACATCCAGTTGTTTCCCGATTTCGGTATTTATAATATTTATATGAACCTCAATACTTCCTCCAGATGGAGTAAATTTGATGGAGTTGGAGATTAGGTTACCAAAAATGGAAAGAACACGTCTTCGACTAAACTTTAACTGACCCTTTTCGCGATTAACAAATACGTTGAAACCAAGATTCTTGGATTTTGCTGGCAATTCATAAAGCTGAATCAACCGATCCTGGAGATCTGCCATATTAATTCTCCTGCTCGATTGAATTTCATTTTCTCTCCCGCTATTCAAAATTTCATCGGTCAATTCAATAATACTTTTTCCCCACTAATACTAAACAATGCGAAATCATTAATTGGGAAGGGAATTGTTGATGTTCTTTCTTCAGAGGGGGCTCAAGTATGTATAGCTGACATTTCTGAAGAACATGGAATTAAAGCAGTCAGTGAAATAGAGAAGTTGGGTAGAAAAGCAATTTATGTTCAAGCAAATTTTGAAAATTCTGCAGAACCTAAAAAGGTAATCGAAGAGTGTGTAAACAGGTTAGGAAACATAAATATATTGGTAAATAACGTGGGAATACAGCCATCTACATCTTATAAAAATGTAGAAGAAACTTCTGAAGAAGTATGGGATGCTATTATAAATATAAACTTGAAAAGCTATTTTTTGATGTCTAAATACTCAATCCCTTTTATGAGGAGAAATGGAGAGGGTGCAATTGTTAATATAGCGAGTGTGCAGGGTTTGCAATCACAAAAGCTTGTTCCACCCTACGCAGCAAGTAAAGGTGCTGTTTTATCTTTAACAAGGCAAATGTCACTGGACTATATCAAAGAAAACATAAGAATAAATGCAATATGTCCTGGCACAATTAACACCCCTATGGTAACAAACTCAATTTCAGGAAACATTAATGAATCTTTAAAATTATTTGGAAAAGATATTCCTATTGGAAGGGTCGGAGAACCCAAAGAAATAGGACAAGTGGCTTCATTTTTATGTAGTGATAAAGCATCATTTATATCTGGAGAATATATTATTGTAGACGGAGGAATTATGGCTAAAGGAGGTTGGGATACAGAACTTCAGGGAGAATAATATTCTTAGAAGTAATTGAATACTTTAACGATCAAAAGGACCTTTTTTTTCATCAATCGAGTATTCTGATATAATTCCAGCTTTCATATTTGCTGAAATTGTTTGTCCAGCTTTTACAGGAAATGCAGAACCATTATTTTTTGCATGATCAACTCCGCCATTGCCCCAGCTTGTGCAGGGTTCAAGTCC
>NZ_CAJWRQ010000153.1 GCF_913046405.1 uncultured Christiangramia sp. | reverse complement strand
AGTGCTTTTAAGGAAGACTGGGGAGCTGTTAGCACCCAGATGTTGTATGCTCTATTTATATTTTTCCTGATCTTTTTTCAGGAGAATAATTCGTGGAGTCTTATAGCTAACAGGAAAAATAACTAGAGAATTACAAGTAGAGAAATATAATTATGGGAATCGAAAAATTTGATGTTTTTGTTGTTGGAACCGGGACTGCCGGGAAAAGTGTGGCGAAAGAATGTGTAGAGGCTGGGTTAAAAGTTGCAATAGCAGACAATCGTGAATTTGGAGGAACCTGCGCAAATCGTGGTTGCGATCCCAAAAAAGTTCTTGTTGGGCTTACAGAAATTCTCAATCGCGCCCAAAAAATGGTAGGAAAAGGAATTGTAGAAATGCCGGAAATCAGCTGGAAAGATTTACAGCTATTCAAGAAAAAGTTTGTGGAGGCTATGCCTGCCGCTACAGAGCAGGAATTGGAAGCTCTCGGAATTAAAATGTACCATCAGTCTCCCAAATTTCTGGATGAAAACACCATTTCTGTAGAAGGTAAAACGGTGAATTTTGAAAAACTGGTCATTGCAACCGGGATGAAGCCTTTAGAATTACCTATTCCAGGAAGGGAACGGGCAATGAACAGTGATGACTTTCTGGAATTGAAAGAATTACCTGAAAGCATGATCTTTATTGGCGCGGGTTATATAGGAATGGAGTTCGCTCATATTGCAGCCAGATGTGGAGTAGATGTGACGATCGTGGATAGCGAAGAATCCCCTTTGAGTAATTTTGATGAGGATATGGTGAATTACCTAAAGCAATCTTCAGAAGAGCTGGGGATTAAATTTGTTATGAATGCCAGGGTAGAGGAGATAGAGAAGCTTCAGAAGAATTTGAGAGTCATAGCAGATCAGAATGGTAAAAAGGTGGAGTTCAAAGCCAGATGTGTTGTAAACGCAGCCGGCCGTGTACCTTCCATAGATGAATTGAAATTAAAACAAGGCAACGTAGACTTCTCGAAAAGAGGGGTGCTGGTCAATAAAAATCTTCAGAGTATATCAAATCCAAACGTTTATGCCTGTGGAGATGTTTCTGCCAGCGAAGGCTTACCACTAACACCGCTTGCCTCCCAGGAAGCACGGGTAGTAACTGCGAATATTATGGATCTGGACAGACCGCATGAGTATGATTATCCACCACAACCTTCAGTTGTATTTACACTTCCCAATGTAGCTTCCGTAGGCCTAAATGAAAAACAGGCGAAAGAAAAAGGTTATGATTTTCGGGTGAAGATGAACGATGCCAGTGACTGGTTTAATTCAAAACGAATTAACGACAAAGTCTATGCATATAAAACGCTGGTAGATAACGAGACCAACCTGGTTCTGGGTGCTCACCTGGTTAGTAATGAGGCCAGCGAAACTATTAATATGTTCGTGATGGCGATGTGTGGAAAACTGGACTGCGAGACTTTAAAAGGTATGATTTTTACGTATCCAAGCTGGTCCAGCGACATTAAATCGATGATTTAAAATTTATTCACCCTTCATCATACGATATAATGGCTGCTGTTTTCTATTCTTGAAACCGTGGTAGGAAATGTTTAGAAATATAAGGAGAGCTCCTGCTGCGGCTGAGTAGGCGATTACATCGTACTGCCCGATCTGCTTGGCATAAATTCCGATAAGTGCCCAGACTCCAACTGCAGCAAATTCACGCATATTTCGTTTGTATATCATCGTGATATTAAGAGCCACTGTAATCAGAATCATTAAGAGCGTCCATTGAACTTCAGACAGGAAAGCTCCATCCCAGCCGGTTTCTTTCAACCAGGCTGCGGTATTGGCAATTGCTGCTACTGCGATCCATCCCGAATATAAACAGATAGGCCACCAGTAGAACGCAATGATCTTAAACGGTGGATCTGTTAATTCCATTTCTGTATTGATAATGATCTTGCATAATTTCGCCAGGATCAGGAACATAATTACTACAGAGAGGCCCGGGAAGTCATACAACCAGGCAAGACTCCATAAACAAGTACCTATATTGGCAACAATAAACCAGAATTTTGTCCTTTTGATAAACTTCGTGTGTTTTCCGTTGCCAAAGGCCTGAATAAGCATATACACAGAGAAGGCTATTAGAGACAGGAATATCACACCCCAGATTGAAAAAGCATACCCGGCCGGAGTAAAAAGATTACTGTATTTATCACTCATTTCTCCAATCGTCTTACCATTGATCTCACCTGTCTGGGTGTAGTAGGTGAAAGCTATGGTGATGATAACAGAAATAAAATTGGCTACAGCTAGTTTCTTGATCATAAGAATGGGGGATTATTGAATTGGAATCACTTCTTTACCGGTTATAGCGAATATACGATCTCCATCTTCAGGTTGCATAAAATAATTCCCGGTAAATTCTCCAAAAGCGGGGAAAATCATCTGGTTAGTGCTTTTGTAAAAACAAGGTAATTTCAGCATTTGTCTGCCGAAACCAAATAATTTATAGCCCGGGTGAACGTGTCCGCACAAATTGAATAAACCATCATGCTCTTCAGGATGATGGGTCAATATGAACTTTTCAATTTTCAATTCCTGATAGATCTGTATGCCCAGTTCCTGGTAACGTAACGGAGAAATTATATCATGGTTTCCAGCAACCAGGTGAACCTGATTATCGATGGAAGTAATCCATTCTTCAAAAATTTTCCATTCCATATTAAGTGAAGAATGGAATAGATCGCCAAGAAAAATGATGTGCTCCGGATCAAAGTCTTTTCGTATCCTATCCAGCCTGTCGAAATTTTCTACGATCGCCTGGTAGGGCACTGCACTTCCATGCTTCCTGAAGTGCGATACTTTTCCAAGATGAACATCTGCCACTAACAGGATCTCCTGTTCCGGCCAGTACGCAACACCTAGCGGGTGCAGCACGAAGTCCTGTCCAAGAATACGAATGTTGATGTTCATATTATAGTGAGCATAAAATTTCAGCTGCTTTTTCTAATGTTTCATTTGTTTTAGCGAAGCAAAAGCGAAGCTGAGAATGGTCCTTTTCGTCTATATTGAATACTGAAACCGGGATGGCTGCAAGTTGGTGTTCCTTCACCAGTCTCTCAGCAAAATCGGTATCTTTTTCCGTAGTAATTTCTGAAAAATCCAATAGTTGAAAATAGGTGCCTTTAGATGGTTCACTTCTAAATTTTGAACCTGAAATAAGCTTTAAAAAAGTATCTCTTTTTTCCTGGTAAAAACCTGCAAGATCAAGATAATGATCCGGTTGCTTAAGGTATTCTGCATAGGCGCGTTGCATTGGATGATTTACAGAAAAAGTGGTGAGTTCGTGAATCTTCCTGATCTCTTTCATCAGTTCTTCAGGAGCTACACAATAACCTGTTTTCCAGCCGGTATTATGAAAGGTCTTACCAAAGGAGCCACAAATGATACTTCTTGTAGAAAGTTCCGGAAACCTCGAGGCACTTTGGTGTAGCTTTCCATCAAAAATCAAGTGCTGGTATACCTCGTCACTCATTAGTATGATATTAGTATCCTTCAGAAGGTCTTGCAATTTAAGCATGTCTTCTTCAGAAAGTATAGTGCCCGTTGGATTATGCGGAGTATTAATAATGATCATTCTGGTGCGATTGGTAATGGCACTGGCAACTTCTTCCCAATCGACCTTATAGTCACTGCCTTTCAACTGGATTTGTACAGGGATACCTCCTGCCAACTGAATCGTAGGTTCATACGAATCGTAAGCCGGCTTCAGTACAATCACCTCATCATCTTTCTGTACAAAAGCCGTAATGCTATTGTAAAGCGCTTCTGTTGCCCCTGAAGTGATCGTGATTTCAGTTTCAGGTTTGTAATATCTTCCGTAGAGATCATTAAATTTCTGGGAGATCATTTCTCGCAATTCTAAAACTCCGGCATCTGGCGGATACTGATTATGACCATCCCTCATAGCTTTGGTCACCAGTTCTTTAAGTTTACGATCAGTTTCAAAATTAGGAAAGCCCTGAGATAGATTGATTGCATCGTATTCATGCGCCATTTTACTCATCACAGAAAAAATACTGGTTTTGCTTCCGGGTAATTTGGAT
>NZ_CAJWRQ010000152.1 GCF_913046405.1 uncultured Christiangramia sp. | reverse complement strand
ATTTTTACGATCTTTTCAATTGAGAGTGGTTTATGAAATTTGCGATCATTACCTATATTGAACATTCGGCATTTAAAGGAAATTTTTTTTCCTACGAGCCTTACATCAGTGAAATGAATATCTGGCTGAAACATGTAGATGAAGTGAAGGTGTTAGCTCCTAAAATTGAGAGAAAGCCTTTACCAGTTGAGATCGCTTACAGTCGAGATTTAAATTTCGTTGAGGTTTCTCCGCTCAATTTTACGAAACTCAGGGATGCTTTAAGATCAGTTGTCAGATTACCGGGAATCGTATTCGAGATTTTTAGAATATTTCGGGAAGCAGATCATATACATCTTCGATGTCCCGGCAACATCTCTTTGTTGGGCTGTATCGTTCAGATCTTCTTTCCAAAAAAGCATAAAACCGTAAAGTATGCAGGAAACTGGGATCCGGAGTCAGATCAACCACTTAGTTACAGACTTCAGAAATGGATCCTGAATAATCGCTTTCTATCCCGCAACATCAAAGTTCTGGTATATGGGAAATGGAAAAATCAGTCAGATAACATCATTCCCTTTTTTACTGCAAGCTTTTCCGAAGAAGACATTATACCGGTTAGTAAAGAATTTGATGGGACTTTAAAATTCATATTCGTTGGATCCCTATCAGAGGGAAAAAGACCCTTAATTGTAATTAAACTGGTAGAGGCATTAATTTCACAAGGTGTTGATGCAAGTTTAAAACTCTATGGAAATGGGGTTTTACTGGAGGAGCTTGAAGATTATATAAAGAATTCAACGTTTTCAGAAGCTATTAGCATAGAGGGTTTTAGAAACAAGAAGGAGCTGAAGCAGCGTTATCGGGAATCACATTTTCTTGTTCTGCCTTCCAAATCTGAAGGATGGCCAAAGGCAGTAGCTGAAGCTATGTTTTTTGGATGTATACCTATAGCTACTAATGTATCCTGTGTTTCCTGGATGATGGGAGAAGGGGAAAGAGGAGTTGTTATTCCTGCAGATCCTGATAAAGCGATAAATATCATTATTGATAAACTGAAAAATAGAGATACATTGAAAGCAATGTCAGCAGGTGCCCAAAAATGGTCGCAGCAGTATACCTTGGAACGATTTAAAACCGAGATCAGAAAATTTTTATGAAAGCTATACAGGTGATCGATACGCTGGATGCGGGTGGTGCAGAACGAATGGCCGTAAACTGTGCAAATGCGCTTGCTGGTAAAATTGAGACTTCACATATTTGCTGTACGCGCAGAGAAGGACTTCTTCGCAATGAAATCAAAGCTGAGGTTGGATTTCTCTTCCTGAACAAAAGATCAAGTCTTGATCTCTGGGCTTTCAGAAAATTACTGAAATATGTCAAAAAACATCAAATAAGTATTGTTCACGCTCATAGTACATCTATTTTTTTCTGTACTCTACTTAAAATTTATCTGGGTAGCAAAATCCGATTAATCTGGCATGATCACTACGGTAAAAGTGAGTTCCTTGAAAATAGGCCGAAAACAATTTTAAAGTTATTGTCTGGTTATATGGATGGGATAATTGCTGTTAATCAGAAACTGGCAGAATGGTCCAGAACTCACCTTAAGTGTTCTAACATTCAGGTAATTAGAAACTTTATTCTTCCTAAGATCAGGAGACCCCGAAGTTTTAGATTACTCAAAGGTTCTCCAACCGACTTTAAATTTATTTGCGTGGCGAATCTTCGTCCACAGAAAGATCAGATCTCTCTTATTGAGGCATTCGAGAAACTGGACCCGGGGAATGTAAGTCTGCATCTTTTAGGAAAAAACTTTCAGGACGATTACAGCGTGCGGGTTCTCAAAAAAATCGAAAATTCCGAGCGTAAGGATGCTATATTTTACTACGGAAGTCAGGTAGATGTTGATGCTTATCTTAATGAGGCCGACGTGGGAATTCTCTCCTCCATTTCTGAAGGATTACCCCTTGCTTTACTCGAATATGGTTTAGCCGGTTTGCCTGCTGTTTATACCAACGTAGGGCAATGTGCCGAAGTAATGGGAGATTATGGAATCCAGGTGCCATCCAACAACCTTGCTGCATTATCTGCGGCAATGAAGTCGATGTACCTCGAGCCAGAATTGAAGCAGAAAGGATTATCTTTTCGTGAGCGAATCGAATTGAATTATTCTGCAGCTACGAATGTCACTGAAATTATCGATTTTTACACAAAATCATAATATTGTAATTTTTTAAAAGAGTAGAATTGGCGATCAAAAGAATTAATTATATGTCCTACTTGCAATTCGTGTTATTACACGTTTTGATTGGATTTGTAATTTACTTTCAGAGATCGTCTGCTTCCATACTTTTACTTGCCACCTGGGTGGGCTTGTTCTTTTGGATCATTTTAAAGAACAACCGGAATAATGAAGCCTTAATGGCAGCAGCTTATATCGCCGGAGCAGAGGTTTTCTATAGAATGAATGGGGCCATGATTTTCTATGAAACCGGTAAATACTCGGTCATTCTGTTTCTTTTAATTGGAATGTTCTACAAGGGAACCTCTGCCAAGACTGTACCCTTCTGGATCTATTTGCTGGTGCTTTTTCCCGGAGTGGTAGTGGCTTCTTTTACTCTCGATTATGATGTGGTATTTCGAAAAGCAATAGCATTTAATTTAAGCGGGCCTGTTTGTTTAGGTGTTTCCGCCCTTTACTGTTACTACAAAAAAATTACATTCGATCATTTCAACTTCGTATTGCTCATGCTGCTACTACCATTGGTTGCTAACTTATCTTACCTTTTCTTCTATACTCCGAGTATTGGTGAGGCATTAATGACCGGAACCAATTCTAATTATGCCACTTCTGGTGGGTATGGTCCCAATCAGATTTCAGCAGTGATGGGATTAGGAGCATTCCTGGTTTGCACCAGGTTATTCGTTTTCAAAGACCGGGTCATGAATTTAATAGATGTCATTCTGCTCGCTTTATTTAGTTACAGAGCGATTATAACCTTTTCTCGAGG
This sequence comes from uncultured Christiangramia sp., assembly GCF_913046405.1. Lineage (GTDB taxonomy): Bacteria > Bacteroidota > Bacteroidia > Flavobacteriales > Flavobacteriaceae > Christiangramia > Christiangramia marina. Next base: position 1,380 of record NZ_CAJWRQ010000152.1, on the reverse strand, counting down.
TGGAGTTCTAACCGCAATTATTTGTATTGCTACCTTTATTTTTATTTTCTATCAAAAACAAAGCAACATTCAGAAAAGCTCCCTTGCTAAAAAACTTATATTCTTACTTTTGTCTGCCGTAGTTATTTGGAGTTTTACTGCGATCAAAACAGAAGGTTTAATTACTTATAGATATACGAATAGAAACGCAGCGGGCGAACTGAAATCTGATATTACCACCGGTAGAGCTGAATTGATTGAGACTGAATTGCTGGCATTTTACGATAGTCCGGTAATTGGAGTTGGAGTGGGTAAGGCTAAAAAATTTCGAAGTGAAGAGGCTGGGACTGAGACCGCATCTCATAATGAAATTAGCAGATTGCTTTCAGAACATGGTATGCTCGGTCTTGTCGCATTAATCATTCTAGTCAGTGTCCCAATTGTTTTCTGGACAAAATTTAAAAATAATTATTATTTCCTGGCATTCATGGCATTCTGGTTTCTAACCATTAATCACTCCGCCATGCGTATCGCCCTGCCAGGTTTTATTTATGGTCTGGCATTATTATATATAGTAGATGAAAAAAAGAATCCTGTACATAGGAAACGACTTGCGAATTAATAGTTTTACCGTTACCTATATTTCTTTTTTCAGTAAAATGTTAAGGAAAGAAGGTTACGAAGTTAAAACAGCATCCACGCGATCCAATAAGGCTTTGCGACTTACCGAAATGCTTGGGTTGATAGCACGTTATAAGAATTCCACCGATATTGTTCTTATCGATACCTACGGAGCCCTGAACTTTTATTATGCTTATCTGGTTGGCAAGGCCTGCCAGTTATCAAATCTTGAATATATTCCTATTTTACATGGCGGAAATTTACCGGAACGACTGGAAAGATCTAAATCGTTTAGTGAGAGTCTATTCGGAAACTCAAAGGTCAATATAGCACCCTCCATGTTTTTAAAGAATGCTTTTGAAAAGCACGGCTTTCAAAATACCAAAGTCATTCCAAATGCCATCAAAACCTCCAATTATCCCTTTAAGAAACGTAAAAATTTTCAGCCAAAATTACTATGGGTACGACGGTTTCAGGAGCGATATAATCCTATAATGGCTGTCGAAGTATTGAAGATAATTTCTGAAAAATTTCCACAGGCAAGTCTTTGTATGGTAGGCCCGGAAAAAGATGGGACGATGAAAACCTGTAAGAAATTTGCGGAGAAATATAAGCTAGATGTTCGTTTTACCGGGAAATTAAAGAAGAAATACTGGTCCTCCCTATCCCAACATTATGACTTTTTTATAAATACCACCACTGTGGATAACACCCCAATAAGCGTCATTGAAGCGATGAGCCTTGGCCTGGTGGTAGTTAGTACCAATGTAGGAGGCATGC
>NZ_CAJWRQ010000151.1 GCF_913046405.1 uncultured Christiangramia sp. | reverse complement strand
CGCCATTTTACTCATCACAGAAAAAATACTGGTTTTGCTTCCGGGTAATTTGGATTCCAACTTCATAGACTTTATTTCAATTACTGATTTTAAGGTATAAAAAATCCCGAACTAAAACAGTCCGGGATCTCTATTTATGTTGATACAAAGGTTTACTTAACCGATGCTTTCAGGTAATCTCTATTCATTCTCGCGATGTTCTCCAGGGAGATTCCCTTAGGACATTCGATCTCACAGGCACCTGTATTTGTACAGTTACCAAATCCTTCTTTGTCCATTTGCTCTACCATGGCCAGCACTCTACGGTCCGCCTCAACTTCACCTTGAGGTAATAGTGAGAACTGACTTACTTTTGCAGAAGTAAACAACATGGCACTCGCGTTTTTACAAGCGGCAACACAGGCTCCACAACCAATACAGGTAGCAGCATAAAAAGACATATCTGCACTTTCTTTATCTACTGGAATAGAGTTAGCATCCTGGGTGTTTCCTGAAGTATTTACAGAAATATACCCACCAGCCTGCTGAATTCTGTCAAAAGAGGTACGGTCTACCACCAAATCCTTGATTACAGGAAATGCTTTAGCTCTAAATGGTTCGATCACAATAGTATCACCATCCTTGAATTTTCTCATGTGCAACTGGCAGGTGGTCACTCCACGATCTGGACCGTGAGGTTCTCCATTGATCTGCAGGTTACATGAGCCACAAATACCTTCTCTACAGTCATGATCAAATGCTACAGGCTCGTCACCTTTAGCGATCAACTGCTCGTTCAGGACGTCCATCATTTCCAGGAAAGACATATCATCAGATATATCGGTAACCTGGTATGTGGTCATTTTTCCTTTAGTTTCGGCGTTTTTCTGGCGCCATATTTTTAATGTAAGGTTCATACTTTTAGTATTGAATAATTAGAAATGAGATTGTTCGAAACGAATCCCAGATCTCAAATCTATTTATAACTCCTTGTTTTTACTTCGATATCCTCGTAATCAAGTTCTTCCTTATGAAGTATCGCATCGGCCGGTTTCCCAGTATATTCCCATGCGGCTACATACATAAAGTTCTCGTCATCTCTTAGTGCTTCCCCTTCTTCAGTTTGATGCTCTTCTCTAAAGTGACCTCCACAGCTTTCTTCCCTGTGTAGTGCATCCTTGGCGAACAATTCTCCAAGTTCAAGGAAATCTGCTACACGACCTGCTTTTTCAAGTTCTGCATTCATTTCGTTCGCAGTACCTGGTACTCGAACATCCTTCCAGAATTCTTCTCTCAATGCCTGAATTTCAGAAATTGCTTCCTTCAATCCGGTAGCATTTCTTGCCATTCCCACTTTATTCCACATGATCTTTCCTAAGATCTTATGAAAGTGGTCTACAGATTTGGTTCCGTTAGTGTTTACTAGCTTTTCCAGCTGAGCTCTCACTTCATTTTCAGCAGCTTCAAATTCAGGAGTATCAGTTGGGATCGTTCCGGTTCTAATATCTTCTGAAAGCGTATTTCCAATAGTATAAGGAAGAACAAAATATCCATCTGCAAGACCTTGCATCAATGCAGAAGCCCCCAGTCTATTGGCCCCGTGATCTGAGAAGTTAGCTTCCCCGATCGCGAAACATCCTGGAATCGTAGTTTGTAGGTTATAATCAACCCAAACACCACCCATGGTATAATGTACCGCTGGATAGATCATCATTGGGGTTTCGTAAGGATTCTGATCTACGATTTTCTCGTACATCTGGAAAAGGTTACCATATTTGGCTTCCACAACTTCCTTACCTAATTTCTTAATATCATTATCTGAAGGATTATCCAGTTTTCTGGTTGTAGCTTCCTCTTTACCATATCTCATGATAGCAGAGCTAAAATCCAGATAAACTGCTTCTCCAGTTTTATTTACCCCGAAACCAGCATCACAACGTTCCTTGGCAGCTCTTGATGCAACATCACGCGGCACCAGGTTACCAAAGGCTGGATATCTTCTTTCCAGGTAATAATCCCTTTCTTCTTCTGATAGCTCCGTCGGTTTTTTCTTTCCGGCACGAATTGCTTCAGCATCTTCTTTTTTCTTCGGAACCCAGATTCTACCATCATTCCGAAGTGATTCAGACATCAAAGTCAATTTTGACTGGTGATCTCCTGAAACCGGAATACAGGTTGGGTGAATTTGGGTAAAGCAAGGATTTGCGAAATACGCTCCTTTCTTATGTATTTTCCAGCTAGCTGTAACATTACTTCCCATCGCATTGGTAGAAAGGAAGAATACGTTTCCATATCCTCCGGAGGCGATCACCACAGCGTGTGCTGAATGTCTTTCAAGTTTTCCAGTAACCAGATCCCTTGCAATGATTCCGCGAGCTTTTCCATCTACTTTCACCACATCAAGCATTTCATGCCTGTTGAAAGTCTGTATCTTTCCACGGTTGATCTGGCGGTTCATTGCTGAATAGGCTCCAAGCAATAATTGTTGCCCGGTTTGTCCTTTTGCATAAAAGGTTCTTGAAACAAGAACTCCACCAAAAGAACGGTTATCCAAAAGTCCACCGTATTCACGAGCGAAAGGAACTCCCTGCGCCACACACTGGTCAATAATATTCCCAGATACTTCTGCCAGACGATAAACATTGGATTCTCTCGAACGGTAATCTCCACCTTTAATGGTGTCATAGAAAAGACGGTAAACAGAGTCACCATCACCCTGATAGTTCTTTGCTGCATTGATACCTCCCTGAGCTGCGATCGAGTGAGCTCTACGTGGAGAATCCTGATAGCAGAATGTTTTTACGTTATATCCAAGTTCTGCAAGCGTTGCCGCTGCACTTCCCCCGGCCAGTCCTGTACCTACTACGATCACGTCTATATTACGTTTGTTCGCAGGGTTTACAAGATTGATATCGTTTTTATGATTAACCCACTTTTCTGCCAATGGGCCTTTAGGTGCATTTGATTCAAATATTCCCATAGCTTAAATTTTTTCTAGTACAAAGTGAATGTAAAAAGGAATAACAGCGAATGCGAGCGGTACTAAAACTGCAAAAGCATAACCTGTTTTTCTAATAAATCCATTGTACTTAGGATGATTAACACCAAGTGATTGAAATCCACTCGAGAACCCGTGTGACAGGTGAAAACCTATTGCCAGCATCGCTACTGCATAGGCGATCGCCCAGAGTAAACCATATTGTGCATCCTGAAAGGTTTTGATCGTCAGGGTATAAAGATCTTTAACTTCCTCGCCATTTGCCGTGGTGTAATAAGTATCATCAAGACCTCCAAACTTCATTTCTGCCCAGAACATGGTCATGTGAATTACAATGAACGCAAGAATAACCGTTCCAAGGATTCCCATGTTTCTCGAAGACCATTTACTGTTGGTAGATGGTTTGAAGTTTACATACCCCTGTGGTCGTGCTTTACGATTGTGGATCGTAAGTAACAATCCATCGATTGCATGAAAAATGATACTAATGTACGTTACGTAGGATAACACTTTAACCGCAGGATTGGTTGTCATGAATAACGCGTATTCATTAAACTGGTCTTTTGCCATATCACTAACAGGTAGTAGAAGTTGCAGATTTCCAAATAAGTGACCTACTAAAAACAGGCACAGAAAAAGGCCGGTGAAAGCCATCCAGTATTTTTTTGCCAGTGATGACTTTAAAAGCGCAGATTTCGCCATAAATGTTTAGAATTATTTTTATATAAGTGCAACAAAAATACGCTTCATTCTAATTTTTAACAAGCTTTCCAAGTCTTTTTCCTGTCTATTTAGACTTAATTTAAAGTACTTTATAATTTGTTGAATCTTTGAAATACAGCGGCTTCCCGAAATTCATTTTCAACGTTTGTTAAATTCGATTTTGGCATGAGTCTGAAGGTTTTAGCAAAAGCTTAACTGAGGCTCCATTTCAAAATTTTGTAATTTCACTTTTCAGTGAAAAATGGTGAAAGAAAGAACCGAGAAAATAATTCAGAAACTATCCGAAACATTTGAGGGAGACCCATGGTTTGGGCAATCCCTGATGCGGAAACTGGAGAATGTACCCTACATCATCGGTTATAAAACCTGTGTTCCAGATTCACATAGCGTGGCAGAAATTGTTGCCCATCTAATTTGCTGGAAAAAATTTGTGTACGAAAAGCTCAAAAATAATGAGGATTTTGATATCACTATAGATTCTGAAATGGATTGGCCGGAAATCAAGATCCATAGTAAAAAAGAATGGGAGGAATTAAAGAGAGACCTTGTATCGGCTCAATTCCGTATTTATGAAGCTTTGCGTGAAAAACCTGATGATTCTTATCTCTCGGCTACCGTAACCGGTCGCGAATATGATATGGAATATCTTATTCTGGGAATTCTTCAGCATGATGTTTATCATCTTGGACAAATAGGTTTGATAGAAAGTCAGTTAAATAAAACCGAATC
>NZ_CAJWRQ010000150.1 GCF_913046405.1 uncultured Christiangramia sp. | reverse complement strand
AAGCGGCTGCAAATATACACCCCATTTTTAATTACACAATGACTTTCCGAAGAAAAATATAAAATAAATACAAGATTATTTATAAGTGATTGAAATTCAGAATTATCTAATTCTAAATAATTTCATAATACATTTCCGAAGAGATAATCAACACCTATATATAGTATATAGGTAAGTATGTATTGTGCAACCAAACTCAACACCTTATCTTTGCGACTTCGTAAAACATGTATATAATGATCAAGATCACTCTGCCAGACGGAAGTATTAAAGAGTTTGAAAAAGGCACTACTCCAATGGATGTAGCCAGAAGTATAAGCGAAGGACTTGCAAGGAATGTTATTTCTGCAAAGTTCAATAATGAAACTGTAGAAACCACGACACCTTTAAATACCGATGGCGATCTTGTTCTTTTCACCTGGTCTAATGATGAAGGTAAAAAAGCATTCTGGCATTCATCTTCTCACGTAATGGCTCAGGCTATTCAGGATCTGTACCCGGGAGCTAAGCTTACTATAGGACCAGCGATTGATAGAGGCTTCTACTATGATGTAGACTTCGGAGAGAAAAAGATCTCAGAAAATGATTTCAAGAAGATCGAAGACCGTATGCTGGAAATTTCCCGCGGTAAACATGATTTTGCACTGCGTTCAGTTTCTAAAACTGATGCGCTGGAATTTTACAAGAAGGAGAATAATCCTTTTAAGGTAGAGCTTATCGAAAATCTTACTGATGGTGAAATCACCTTCTGTGATCACGATACTTTCACAGACCTTTGCCGCGGTGGTCATATTCCAAATACAGGAATCATCAAAGCAGTAAAATTAATGAGTGTTGCCGGTGCATACTGGAGAGGTGATGAAACTAATCCTCAACTAACCAGAGTATATGGGATATCATTTCCGAAGCAAAAAGAATTAAAAGAATATCTGGCTCTGCTGGAAGAAGCCAAGAAAAGAGATCATAGAAAATTGGGGAAAGAATTGGAGCTATTCACTTTTTCCCAAAAAGTTGGACAGGGATTACCATTATGGCTTCCGAAAGGTGCAGCTCTTAGAGAGAGACTCGAGAATTTCCTAAAGAAGGCTCAGAAGAAAGCCGGCTATGAAATGGTTGTAAGTCCGCACATTGGTCATAAGGAACTTTATGTAACTTCTGGTCATTATGCTAAATACGGGGAAGATAGCTTTCAACCGATAACGACTCCTAATGAAGGAGAGGAATTTCTACTCAAGCCTATGAACTGCCCGCATCACTGTGAAATGTACAATGCGAGTTCCTGGAGTTATCGTGACCTTCCGAAGAGATTTGCTGAGTTTGGTACTGTATATAGGTATGAGCAAAGTGGAGAATTGCATGGTTTAACCAGAGTTAGAGGTTTTACTCAGGATGACGCGCATATATTCTGTATGCCGGAGCAGCTGGATGAAGAATTTAAAAAAGTAATTGACCTTACCTTATATGTATTCTCGTCTTTAGGTTTTGATGACTTTACTGCCCAGGTGTCTTTAAGGGATCCTGAAAAGAAAGATAAGTATATAGGATCTGATGATGTTTGGGAAAAAGCCGAGTCGGCCATTTTAAGTGCTGCGGAAGAAAAAGGTCTTAATTATGTGATTGAAAAAGGAGAAGCGGCTTTCTACGGACCAAAACTTGACTTTATGGTTAAGGATGCACTGGGAAGAAGCTGGCAACTTGGAACCATCCAGGTAGACTACAATCTGCCAGAGCGCTTTGACCTGACATATAAAGGAAGTGACAATGAGTCACATCGACCAGTCATGATTCACCGTGCTCCTTTTGGAAGTATGGAGAGATTTATTGCTATTCTTCTGGAACATACAGGTGGTAATTTCCCACTATGGTTAATGCCAGAACAGGCTATTATTCTCTCGCTCAGCGAGAAATATGAAAATTACTCACAAAAAGTTTTAAATTTACTTGAAAATCACGAAATTCGCGCCCTTGTAGACAATAGAAACGAAACTATCGGGAAGAAGATTCGGGAAGCCGAAGTAAACAAATTCCCGTATATGTTGATTGTCGGCGAGCAGGAAGCCAAAGATGGTACGATTTCTGTTCGTAAGCATAGTGAAGGAGATTTGGGAACGATGAAGATCGATGATTTTGCAGATTTGATTAATACAGAAATCAGTAGTACCTTAAAGCCTTTCAAAACATAAGTTTAATTAAAATTTTAAGCCATAGCTATACGTAGAAAAAAACCGAACAGGTTCGGTCGACAAAAAGAAGAGCAGCACCGAATCAACGAGAAAATCAGAGCAGACGAAGTACGCCTGGTTGGTGATAACGTAGAGATGGATGTATATCCTGTAAAGAAAGCTCTTGCGATTGCAGAGGAACAGGGTCTTGATCTAGTAGAGATCTCTCCAAATGCAAAACCACCAGTGGTAAAAGTAATGGACTATAAGAAGTTTCTTTATGAGCAAAAGAAACGTGAAAAGGCCATGAAAGCTAAAGCCAGTAAGGTAGTCGTTAAAGAAATTCGATTTGGTCCCAATACAGATGATCATGATTACGAGTTTAAGAAACGTAATGCAGAGAAATTCTTGAAAGACGGTGCAAAGCTAAAGGCTTTTGTTTTTTTCAAAGGACGATCTATCGTGTTCAAGGATAAAGGAGAAATTCTTCTTCTTAGACTTGCACAGGATCTTGAAGAACTTGGAAAGGTAGAACAGATGCCAAAACTTGAAGGAAAGAGAATGACAATGTTTCTCTCCCCCACTAAGAAATCGAAATAAGAGAATAAGAGAGTTAATTATAAAAAGAGGACAGTAATGCCTAAGATGAAAACGAAATCCAGTGCCAAGAAGCGTTTCAAGCTAACCGGTACAGGTAAGATTAAAAGAAAGCACGCGTTTAAGAGTCATATCTTAACAAAGAAGTCTAAGAAACGTAAGCTAGCCTTAACTCACAGTACTTTGGTACATGATGCAGATAAGCAAAATATCAAACTTCAATTACGTTTAAAGTAAATTGAAGCTCTTGAGGTTTAATTAATTATTTAACCATGGAGTTGGGCAACACTTAGACTGGGCGTAGTGCTACAGTATAAGTTTAAGTTGAAAGTGTCGGTGAACGACCGCCTACTACAAAAAAATTTAAAATATGCCAAGATCAGTAAACTCAGTTGCCAAAAGGGCACGTAGAAAAAAAGTTTTAAAGCAAGCAAAAGGTTATTTTGGACGTCGTAAAAACGTTTGGACCGTTGCTAAAAATGCGGTTGACAAAGCGATGCTTTATGCATACAGAGACCGTAAAGCTAAGAAACGTAACTTCCGTTCTTTATGGATTATGCGTATTAACGCTGCAGCCAGACAGGAAGGATTATCTTATTCTCAATTTATGGGGAAAATCAAAACCAGTGAAATTGGATTGAACCGTAAGGTTCTTGCCGATTTGGCGATGAACCACCCAGAGGCTTTCAAAGCAATTGTAGAAAAAGTAAAATAAACAATTATACTCTCTTATAGAAAAATCCCGCAATTGCGGGATTTTTTGTTTTCTACTAATCCGGAAATGATCCTAGATATCCTCTTCTCCATAGATCGTTAGCACAAGTTTTCTCGATCCTCCAGAGTTTCTATGCTCACACAAATATATGCCCTGCCAGGTTCCCATGTTCAAACTACCATTAGTAATAGGAATTTGCAATGAAGGCCCGGTTAGTGAAGATTTGATATGTGCAGGCATATCGTCGCTACCCTCTGTAGTATGTCTATAATACTCCTGATTTTCCGGTACCATCTCATCAAAATGACTACGGAAATCTTCTCTTACAGTTGGATCTGCATTTTCATTGATGGTCAACCCAGCAGAGGTATGTTTGATAAAGATCTGCAAGAATCCGAATTTGAAGTCTTCTATTTCTGAACAATGATTTAAAATTTCATCTGTAATTAAGTGGAAACCACGTTTGCGTGGTTTTAAGCGCATTTCAGTCTGATAAATTTCCATTCAATTTTATTAAGTTTTCTGTTCCTTTTTCTTAGCTGCCGGAAATAGCACATTATTAAGAATAAGCCGGTATCCTGCCGAATTCGGATGCAACTGCAATTCTGTTTTAGGATCCCCTACCCTGTGTTGATAATCTTCAGGATCATGTCCCCCATAGAAGGTGAAAAATCCCTTGCCTTTTACCCCATGTATATACCGAGCTTCGCCATTGAGTTTGGATTCTCCCATTATTAAAACACCAGGTTTGATCGTTTCAGGATCGTAACTTGTTGTTTGTCCCATAAAACCTTTTACCAGCCGGGTATGATTTTGCGTAAGCATGGTTGGCACTACATCCCATTTCGCCGAATAATCCATCAAAGTAAAATAATCACTCTCCTTTTCGATCATCTGTCGTTTCGAGGTCATATCTATATTGGAAAATTCATACACCAACGGACTTCTCTCCAAAATAAAATCGGTGAACGCGAAGCTGAGATCATAATCCAATTTAGCTTGATACGCCGGTTCACTTGGATCACCATCAAACATTGCTTCTGCGATATCAACCCCATTTGCCGCCAAAGCGATATCAAAACTATCTGTGGCACTACACATGGCAAACATAAAA
>NZ_CAJWRQ010000149.1 GCF_913046405.1 uncultured Christiangramia sp. | reverse complement strand
TGACTTTCCGAAGAAAAATATAAAATAAATACAAGATTATTTATAAGTGATTGAAGATCAATTACTGCTCTATAAAATTAGTTTGAAACTTTTCTTAATTTCTGCTTACTATTCCACTTATCACTAAGATCAAGATATTCAAAATCCAAGGCAGAAGATTGTCTTTCCAGAATATTATCCCTGAATGATCTTTGTAAGATGTCTTCGATCAGGAAATCTTCCTGGTTATTTTTCGGGTTGTACTCTTCTTTTAAAGAAATGTCGAACATACTGGCAGTTGTATTGTACCAGAAGGCTCTCCAACCACTCTTAAGTTCTCTTACTAGCTCGAAAGCTGTTGTTCCTGTTTGACGATGAATAAGCTTCACGAGAATCTGACCTTCAGTTCTGGTAAGCTTCTTTAATTCAGCAGAAAATTCATCTTCAATATAATCCTGAACGACCTTGGTATACTTCTTACGGGCACGTCTTGACTTAATATCGTCCAACCTGGAATTGAGCGTAAGCAATCTTTCCGAAGCCATTTTAGCATATGGATATACTTTTCTGGTCTTTCTCCTTAATATAAGGTAACGCTTCCTATCTGCATTACTATCAAACTTCAGTCGTCTCAAAAGCACCACTTCTTCCAGGTCAATAAGTTCTCTGGGAATCGAATCTCCTGCAATGATCATATACTGTGCGGTCATAGACGTATCTACTTCCGTAGAATCCATAGGCCTTGATAAAGTATCAGATTGAGCTACTACTGTAGCTGAAGTAAGTAAAAGTAAGATGTAAAATATACGAATCACTATAAAGTTTAATTTTGGATCATCAATTCTTTTTGCTAAAACCATTCCAAAATTAGTCAATAGCCACTTCTCTCCAATCTAAATTTTTTAAATTCGTGAAAATTAAAAGAAACTATGGATAAAACTGAAGTACTGGATCAAAAATCCCTCGAATTTCTAGAGAAATACCTTAATAATGCAGCTCCCACAGGATATGAGTCTGAAGGCCAGAAATTATGGATGGAATATCTGAAACCTTACGTGGATGAATTCATTACTGATACCTATGGAACCGCAGTTGGTGTCATAAATCCGGAAGCTAAATATAAGGTGGTTATAGAAGGTCATGCTGATGAAATTTCATGGTATGTAAATTATATCTCTGATGAAGGACTTATATATGTAGTTAGAAACGGTGGTAGTGATCACCAGATTGCTGCTTCTAAACGTGTAAACATTCATACTAAGAATGGTATCGTTAAAGGAGTTTTTGGATGGCCGGCGATCCACACCCGTGATAAGGAAAAGGAGCAGTCTCCAAAAATGGACAATATCTGTATAGATGTTGGATGTACGAATAAAGAGGAAGTTGAAGCTCTGGGTGTTCATGTAGGATGCGTAATTACTTATCCTGATGAATTCTTTATTCTGAATAAGGACAAATTCGTATGTCGCGCTCTGGATAATAGAATTGGTGGCTTTATGATTGCACAGGTAGCCAGATTATTAAAAGAAAAAGGCGAGAAATTACCGTTCGGACTTTATATCACTAATTCAGTTCAGGAAGAGATTGGTCTTCGTGGTGCAGAAATGATCACACATCGTATTCAGCCAAATGTTGCTATTGTGACCGATGTTACTCATGACACCACTACTCCAATGATCGAAAAGAAAACTAACGGACTTAATAGGATTGGTGACGGACCAGTAATTTCTTACGCTCCGGCGGTACAGAATAAACTAAGAGAGTTGATCATTGGTACTGCGGAAGAAAAGAAGATTCCTTTCCAGAGACATGCGTCATCGAGATTCACAGGTACAGATACCGATGCATTTGCTTATAGCAATGGTGGTGTTCCTTCGGCATTGATTTCTTTACCTTTGCGTTATATGCATACGACCGTTGAAATGGTACATAAAAACGATGTGGAAAATGTGATCAATCTTATTTATGAATCTTTATTGAAGATTAAGGAAGGTGATACCTTTAGTTACTTTGACTAATTGAACACTTCTCAAGATGTTGTTAAACTCCCTGTAGTCAGGGAGTTTTTTATTTTATAACACTAAACTTTCACTTTTCTTTAATTCTGAAGTGCTCAATTTCATCCTATATTTAAACAAAAAAATAATGACGCTATCGCCTGATGATGTAGAAGTAATGATGAGTGATACTCATGAAGCCGTAAAACTTGCGAATCTTAGATACGTTAATGAAAGCTTACTCTCAATAAGCAGAAAGAAAGTAGGACGTGGTTTTGCATACTATCGTAAGGATGAAAAAGTTACCGATCCGAAAACGATTGATCGCATTAAAAGTCTGGTGATCCCGCCAGCCTGGAAAAATGTAAGGATTACACATCTTCATAATGGTCATCTTCAAGTAGTAGGAAGAGACGAAAAAGAACGCAAGCAATATATGTATCATCCCACCTGGTCCAAAGTTCGAAATCAGACGAAATTTTTCAAAATGACTGCCTTCGGGAAGATGTTACCCAAGATCAGGAAGCAGGTGGATGAAGATCTCAATCTCAAAGGAATGCCTAAACGCAAAGTTCTCGCCTTGATCATTAGACTTATGGAGGAAACTCATATAAGGATTGGTAATGAGTATTATGCGAAGAATAATAAAACTTATGGTCTATCTACTTTTCGTACCAAACACGTGAAAACTATGGATGACGGACTCAAATTCGAATTTATAGGAAAGAAAGGGAAAGAACATTCTATTTCAGTGGACGATAAGCGACTCATTAAATTGATCAATCAATGTGAGGAAATTCCTGGATGGGAGCTTTTCAAGTTTTATAATGAGAATGGTGTTAAGCAAACTATAGATAGTGGAATGATCAATGATTATATCCATGAAATTAGTGGAGATATGTACTCGGCTAAGGACTTTAGAACCTGGTCTGCTACCAAAATATTTTTTGAAACTCTACACGAATTAGGGTATACGGAAGAAGAAAAACAAAATAAAAAGAATATCCTTATTGGTTTTGATGCTGCTGCTGAAGGCCTTGGCAACACACGTTCTGTTTGCAGAAGTTACTATGTACATCCAAAAGTGATTGAAACTTATGAAAACGGAGAGATAGAACCATACTTTAAAAAGGTGAAAGAAGATATAAAACCAGAATACGTTCAACTTTCAGAAACAGAAAAAGCAATTTATAAGCTTATCAAAGATTACGAAATAGAAATTGCTGACTAATCCAGGTGTGTATTGTCGGATTTTCAGATAAATTTGAAATATGACAAATTCCATTGCCGCTCGTATCGCTGATTTTCTAGAAAACTATCCGCCATTTTCACTTTTGGAAAAATCTGAATTACTTCAAATTTCGGAATCTATTACTGTATTCTATTTCGAGGCTGGTAAAATGATCTTCAAAAAAGATGAACAGGTTCACGATCAATTCTACATTGTCCAAAAAGGAGCAGTAGATCTTCAGAAGGTTGAAGAATCTAAAGAACCTGAAACTATTGATAAATGTGATGAAGGTGATATTTTTGGATTGCGTCCATTATTTGCAAAGGAGAATTACCAGATCAATGCCATCACAGATGAAGAAAGTGTTATCTATGGCATTCCGTTGAACCTTTTTAAGCCTTACGCGATCAACAATCCTGAAGTAGGAGATTTTCTTATGGAAAGCTTTGCTTCAAACACCCGTAACCCCTATTCAGAAAAACATCGCGGCAGGCTATTTACAGATGAAGAAGAAATTCAGCTAAATAAAGATCCGTTATTTGAGCTTCAGCCTATTCCAATTGTCAAGAAAATGGTGACAGTATCCAGGAACACCAGCATTCAAAAAGCCGCTACTCTTATGAGTGAGCGCAAAGTTGGATCGGTTATCGTGGTGGAAGATAAAAAGCCTGTTGGAATCGTTACCGATGTGGATTTTAGAGAACTGGTTGCTACCGGTATTTTGCCTATTACCAGCGACATTTCAGAAGTAATGAATTCTCCGGTGATTTGTTATTCTAAAAACCTCACGGTGGCACAGGCACAGCTTGCGATGATGAAACATAAGATCAATCATATCTGCATCACCAAAGATGGCACTCCAAATACAAAAGTAAAAGGAATTGTTTCTGAACATGATATTATCGTTTCTCAGGGTAACAATCCTGCTGTATTGATGAAAGCTATAAATAGAGCAAATTCCACCAAAAAGCTGAAGAAGATTCGAACAAAGATCATGCTGTTGCTCGATGGATATATAAAAAGCAATATTCCGGTATCCCATATCAGTACCATTATTTTTGAATTAAATGATGCAACTATTAAAAGGACAATTACTCGTTGCATTGATAAAATGGAGGAACCTCTACCCTGTAGTTTTAGCTGGATGTCTCTGGGAAGTCAGGGAAGAAAGGAACAATTACTACTCACAGATCAAGACAATGCGCTTGTATTCGAAAATGTTGAGGAAGAAAAATTGGAAGAAGTTAGAGCCTACTTTCTTAAGCTAGCCAAAAAGGTTACCAAAAGGCTTAATATCATTGGTTATCAGTTTTGCCCGGCGGAGATGATGGCTAGGAATGATAAATATTGCCTGTCTTTATCTGAATGGAAAGATCAATTTTCAAACTGGGTTACTACTTCAGGAAATGATGAAATTCTACTCTGCCAGATC
>NZ_CAJWRQ010000148.1 GCF_913046405.1 uncultured Christiangramia sp. | reverse complement strand
CAGCATTAAATAATCCTTTTTTATATATTATTAGGTTTTTGATTTCAACCTTTACGATGGTATTTCTATTGGGCCTAAACTTTATAACAAAACAGTTCTGAGCAAAACTTTCAATTTTTCACTTTCTCCAAAATATGGTTTTGGTAGTGAAACTCTTGTTGGATCGGCATCATTCTATAACGCCCATCAGTTCGAGAATAATGATCTGTACCTTATTTATTATGGGATTGGAGGTTCACGATATTCCTATGGTTATGATTTATTCTACCAGAAATACAGTCCGTTTCTCGTTTTTGCCTTCCGAAATTCATATTTAAGGAGTAATGAAAGTCAGCGTTTATTAATTAGAAATATTAATGTTCATCGAGATCAAAATCCTGAGGATCCACTACTTCAGCCAGACTATAATGTTCTGAATGTGAAATACAACTATAGCAATCCTAACTTTCTAAAGCATTTAACCGCATCTTTCGATTATCAGCTATCAGATAAGTTCAGTAAAATAGCGGTAACAGCAGAATATAGAAAACTGTTCACCAATAACAGGCAAATCAATTTAAGGTTCTTTGGAGGAACATTTTTGTACAATGATGCCCGTAATAATGATTACTTCAGTTTTGCCCTGGATCGCCCTACAGATTATCTTTTTGACTACAATTACTACGGAAGAAGCCAGGGAAGCGGATTGTTCAGCCAACAGATCATTGTTGCTGAAGGCGGCTTCAAATCTCAACTCCAACCGGAATATGCCAATGAATGGATTACCACTATAAACGCTAGTACCAATATCTGGAAATGGATCTACGCTTATGGTGATGTGGGTATTGTAAAAAATCGGCATGAGAATGGAAAATTACTTTACGATTCCGGTATACGTATGAGTCTCGTTCAGGATTACTTTGAACTTTTTCTTCCGGTCTATTCCAACCTGGGCTGGGAAGTGGCTCAGGAAAATTATGATGAAAAGATCAGGTTCATTGTCTCTCTTGATATTGGCACAATTATAAAACTGTTTACAAGACGCTGGTATTAAATATATTCCCTTACGTTATACTCAGAACAATTTCGTATTTGTCAACGAATTCTAGATCTCAAGCCTTTTATTTCTGAAATAAATAATAAATAAAGGTTAAAATTGAATTATTATCAGTTTTGACGTGAAAATTTGAATTGTGTATAATTTTGATTTTCGCTACATTTGCTACTATTCAAAATAATGTTCATGGAAAGCGAAACACAAACTGAAAATTCTATTTCATTTGATGAATTCAAGTCTCAGGTACTTGAAGATTACAAAATTGCTGCCACCAGCAGAGAGTGTAGTCTTTTAGGTAGACGGGAAGTACTTACCGGGAAGGCGAAGTTCGGAATATTTGGAGATGGAAAGGAAGTACCTCAACTGGCGATGGCCAAAGCTTTCAAAAATGGAGATTTTAGATCGGGTTATTATCGCGATCAAACTTTTATGATGGCAATAGGCGCTCTTACTCCTGAACAGTTATTTGCTGGTTTATATGCAGATACGAATCTGGAAAATGAACCAATGTCTGCCGGTAGACAGATGGGTGGACATTTTATGACGCATAGCCTCGATGCGAATGGAGAATGGAAAAATTTGATGGAACAAAAGAATTCCAGTTCAGATATTTCTCCTACAGCCGGGCAAATGCCGAGACTACTTGGTCTAGCTCAGGCCTCCAAGATCTACAGAAATGTTGATGGAATTTCTGCAGAGAAGTTTACAGATAATGGAAACGAAGTAGCATGGGGAACTATCGGGAATGCCAGTACAAGTGAAGGTCATTTTTGGGAAACCATTAATGCAGCCGGTGTTTTACAGGTACCAATGGTGATGAGTGTCTGGGATGATGAGTATGGAATTTCTGTACACGCCAGGCATCAAACAACTAAAGAAAATATATCTGAAATTCTTAAAGGGTTTCAGCGTGATGAAGAACATGATGGTTATGAGATCATTGTGGTAGAAGGCTGGAATTACCCGGCTTTAGTAGATGCCTATGAAAAAGCATCTTCCATTGCACGTGCAGAGCATTGCCCGGTTCTAATTCATGTTCAGCAATTAACACAACCTCAGGGTCACTCAACTTCAGGATCTCATGAAAGATATAAATCTGAAGACCGGTTGAACTGGGAGAAAGAGCATGATTGTAATGTGAAATTCCGGGAATGGATCATAGAAAATAATTTCTCCAATGCTGAAGATCTTGAGGTTATGGAGAAAGAGATCAAAAAACAGGTAAGAGCTGCTAAAAGCAACGCCTGGAACAATTATTTAAAACCAACTTTAGCTAGAAAGAAGCAAGTTGTAGAACTTCTTGGTAAGGTTGCTGGTAATAGTTCTAACGGGAATTTTATTAACTCTCTTAAAGAGAATATTGCCAATGACAGAGAGCCTTTAAAGAAAGATCTAATTTCTGCTGCAAGACAAACCTTGAGATATACGATCGGTGAGTCTTCTGCTGAAAAAGATGAATTACTTAACTGGTTAAGTGAATTTGGGGAAGAAAATAAAAGCGAATATAGCTCACATCTCTATATCGAAGAAAATACGCTTACAGAAGTTTTACCTGAATATAATGAAGAAGCAGAGGAAGTTGATGCTCGGATTATACTGAGAGACAATTTCGATCAGATCTTTGAAAATCATGCAAATGCTTTAATCTTTGGTGAAGATGCTGGTGAAATTGGAGATGTAAACCAGGGTCTGGAAGGACTTCAGAATAAATACGGAAAATTCAGAGTTGCTGATGCCGGGATTAGAGAAGCAACTATTCTTGGACAGGGAATTGGAATGGCAATGAGAGGACTACGCCCAATCGCTGAGATCCAGTATCTTGATTATGTAATGTACTGTCTTCAAGGGATGAGTGATGACCTTGCAACGCTGCACTATAGAACCAAAGGAATGCAAAAGGCGCCTTTAATTGTTAGAACCAGAGGGCATCGTCTCGAAGGTATCTGGCATAGTGGTTCGCAAATGGCCGGTATTCTTAACCTTGTAAGAGGAATGTACGTTCTTGTTCCTAGAAACATGACGAAAGCTGCTGGTTTCTACAATCATCTTTTGGAATTAGATACCCCAGCATTAGTTATCGAGTGCCTTAATGGATATAGACTTAAAGAGAAGTTACCTACGAACCTTAAGGATATCAAGACGCCTATTGGAGTTACTGAAACTTTAAAAGAAGGTACAGATATTACTCTTGTTTCCTACGGTTCTACATTGCGAATTGTAGAAGAAGTCGCGAAGGAATTAACTCAGGTTGATATTGATGCCGAAGTGATAGATGTTCAGTCTTTATTACCTTTCGATATTAACCATGACATCGTTAAAAGTGTTCAAAAAACAAACCGACTACTGGTAATAGATGAAGATGTTCCTGGAGGAGCTTCAGCCTATATACTGCAGAAAGTTCTTGATGAACAAAATGCATATAGATACCTGGACAGTAAACCGCAAACCTTAACAGCTAAAGAACACAGGCCTGCTTACGGTACAGACGGTGATTATTTTTCCAAACCATCTGCGGAAGATATTTTCGAAAAAGTTTATGCGATCATGCACGAAACCAATCCTAATAAATATCCTAAACTACGATAGTAAAATCTATCTTTCTTTATACAAGCCGCGAATGAATTGCGGCTTTTTTATTTTCGTTTACCAGACTTTAAAAGGTGCTTTCGAAAGACTTATTTCTAAGATCGTAGCTTTATGGCTATTCAAACAAAACGGTTATGAGTTAGGAAATTGAAGAAGTGATACAAAATCCCAAACAGGAAGGAAAATATCTGGACATTACCGGTGTCAAAACTTTCGCCCTGGACAAAGGAAGTGGTGAAGTGGTATTTTGTGTTCATGGAGTGCCTACTTCCTCTTTTTTATATAGGAAAGTTATAGATTCACTAGGGAAAAAGGTCGTCGTGTTGTCTCTGTTGATCTTCCCGGACTAGGTTTAACCGACAGACCGGAGGATTTTAATTACGAATTCAATAATTTCGCCGACTTTCTTACAGACTGCCTAAAGGAATTAAAATTGAAAAGTTTCTCTTAGTAGTGCATGATATTGGAGGTATTATAGGGTTCGCACTGGCTGCAAAAGAATCTGGAAAAAGTACAATCGATTACTATTCTGAATACCATGATAGATATTCAGAATTTCAAGAAACCGTTGGCGATGCGACCCTTCGAGAAAAAAGTCCTGGGTGAAGCTGAGTTAATTTCCATTACTCACGCTACCTGGCCAATTATGTTTTCTCACATGGGCGTAAACGATTCTTCCTGCTCTTCTTCTGCGGAAATTAAAGCCTATGTTGATCTACTAAAGAGAGAAGATGATGGTAAAGCTTTTTTGAAGCTCATGAGAAATTTCAACCAAACTGAAGAATTTCAGAATTTAGTATAAAGCGCTTTAAAAAATATAGATTATCCAATTCAGGCAGTATGGGGTGAGGATGATCCGGCACTAACCTACGAACATTTCAGCAAAGAAATGAAGGAATTAACCGATACTCAGGAAACTCATTTGCTCTCTTCAAGACATTTTCTGCAGGAAGAGGTTCATGAGGAAGTTGCAGCAAAAATTGATAGCTTAATTAAAAGAACGTATTGAATTTCAGGTATATCAAAAATAAAAAAAGGACACTATCCCGTAAAGTGTGTAAGTTCTAAATAAAGGGGTTTAACTTTTATCT
>NZ_CAJWRQ010000147.1 GCF_913046405.1 uncultured Christiangramia sp. | reverse complement strand
TGGATCACTCCGAGTTCCCGAATGGAAGTAGCAAGTTCCTTAAGCGAATCTTCGTTAAAACTGGTTCTTGGCTGAAATGGGTTTACTTCAATAGAAGATAGTTCCAGTTCAACAATGTGCCCAACGAGTTTATCGGCATTTTTATCTTCTGCAGATTTTATATCGTTATCAGGATCTTTGAGTAAGGCTGAAAGTCCTCTTCCCAATGCCTGTTTTCTGGTAGCCTTAGCCATTTCTATTCGTTTTTCTTAATAATTTCATGTGCCAGGCTTAGGTAATTGCTGGCTCCTTTACTGGAAGCATCATAGTTAATGATACTTTCACCATAACTTGGTGCTTCACTTAAACGAACATTTCGCTGAATGATTGTTTCGAAAACCATCTCATCAAAATGTTTTTTAACCTCATCTACCACCTGATTAGACAAACGTAACCTTGAATCATACATAGTTAATAGCAAACCTTCAATATCGAGCTTGTTATTATGAAGTTTCTGAACGCTTTTAATGGTGTTAAGTAATTTGCCCAGACCTTCGAGTGCAAAATATTCACATTGGATAGGTATGATCACAGAATCTGAAGCAGTAAGCGCATTTAGCGTGAGTAGTCCAAGAGATGGAGCACAATCTATGAGGATATAGTCATACAGTTCCTTCAAAGGAGTAATAGCACGTTTCAACATGCTTTCCCTGTTCTCCTGATCCACCAGTTCAATTTCTATAGCAACAAGGTCTATATGTGCCGGGATAATATCCAGGTTAGGGGAATTGGTTTTTTGAATGGCATCTTCTGCTTTTACCGAGTGCTCCAATAGTTGATAAGTTCCATTTTCCACTTCCTCAACATCTATCCCCAATCCCGATGTGGCATTGGCCTGTGGATCGGCATCAATCAATAAGATCTTTTTCTCTAAAACCCCAAGTGAAGCTGCAAGGTTTACAGATGTTGTGGTTTTACCCACTCCTCCCTTTTGGTTGGCAATAGCAATGATTTTACCCATTAATTCAGTCTGATTTTTGAAAGGTAAAAATACAATTTATTATAGGTTTAGAAAATGTATTTGTTAACAGCTTCTGAAGAATGCTTAAAATAAAAAACCGCCGCCAGGTTAATTCTGGCGGCGGTCAATTAAACAAAATTTTGCTTTATTTATTCTGCTGAAGTTTCTTCAGTTTCTGGCATTAGAACGCCCAGTAGATAATTTGAATCTAAGAATTCTTCCGCTAGGTCCTGAAGCTCTTCTGCTTCAAGATCATCAACCATTTCATTGAATTTGTTGATCTCGCTCAATTTGAAACCTTCTTCTTCAGCTTTTCTAAGCTGTTGCATCCAGAATTGGTTTTCCTGCAATTGTTCCTTGCGCTGTACCTTAAATGTCTCTTTCACTTTTGC
Source organism: uncultured Christiangramia sp. (assembly GCF_913046405.1). Lineage (GTDB taxonomy): Bacteria > Bacteroidota > Bacteroidia > Flavobacteriales > Flavobacteriaceae > Christiangramia > Christiangramia marina. Next base: position 3,410 of record NZ_CAJWRQ010000147.1, on the reverse strand, counting down.
AAGATCTTCTTCCGTAGGCCCTTCAGTTCTTAGCTTTTCAACTTCAGCAAGCGCAGCTTTCGTAAGCTTGTCTACATTCTCAGGTCCACATGGGAAGGAGATCGAAAAGTTGTAGCTGTCATAAGGAATTTGAGACATGTTTCCACGAGCTCCAACTCCGTAAACACCACCTTCCTCCTCACGCAGTTGTTCTACCAGTTTAATGGTAAGAACTTCTCCAAGTGCAGACAATGCAAGATCGTCTTCTTTGTCATATTCAGTTTCACCATTCCAGATGATGCTTACCTGACTTTTAGGATCGGAACCTTTGTAGATAGTTTTAGTACGCTGCTCGTCGGTTTTCTCTCTAAAAACTGGCGCTTTGTATTCTTCATCGGAATTGGAAGCAGGAAGACTAGCGATATAAGTGCTGGCGTATTCCTTTAATTGAGCTTCATCTACATTTCCTACGAAGAAAAATGTAAAGTCTGAAGCATCAGCAAAACGTTCCTGGTATTTCTGGTAAGCAAGATCGTAATCCATTTCGTCATACTTTTCTGGAGTAGGGAAACCTACATATCTCGTATTACCTTCATTTCTGAATTTACTCAACTCATTTTGAAAATAGAAGTTTGGATTGGACATCAGGTTACCCAGGAAATTCTTCTGCTTAGTTACAAAGGACTGATAAGCCTCTTCGTCTTTGTTAAGATCTGTAAAATACAAATGGATCATTTGCATCAGGGTCTCGAAATCTTTAGGGGTAGAAGATCCATTTAAACCTTCAGAATAAGTAGATATCTGCGGATTCACATTCACGATCTTACCGCTCATCATTTTATTCATGTCATTCTTATCTAAACCTCCTACACCAGCTTCGTTAAGACCAGCATTGGCATAAACTGTAGACATATATTCGTCGTCTGAGTACAAAGAGTTTCCTCCTTCACTATATGCTGAAAACAGGATCTCGTCATTTTTGAAATCAGTTTTCTTCAGCATTATTTTAGCACCGTTGCTAAGGATCATGGTTGTAATCCCTAATTCTTCATTCGTAGTTGATTCTTTTACAGAACCTTTTTCAGGCATTTCAGTAATTAGATTTTCACGAACTTCTTCATCTGCATACTTCTCGATATCTGAGTTTTTAACGTCATCAAGAACGGCAAGTACCTGTTCTTCAGAAATCTTTTTAACCGATTCTTTTTCTGGACCAGTGAAAACGATCACTCTATTTTCATCATGCAGGAAGTTGTTTATCAATCCATTGATGTTGTCCAGTTTAATGTTATCAAGATTGTTCTTAGCAAATTCGTAGGTCCATTCTGTTCCAGGTATTGGTGAATCTTCCAGGAAATGACTTACGTATTGTCCAATAATTCTATTGCTTTCCTGCTTGTCACGGTCCTTATAAGCTTTCTCAAGCTGAGCAAGATATTCTTTCTTAGCTCTTTCAAATTCAGCTTCGCTAAAACCATATCTTTTTACTCGCTCATTTTCTGTTACCAATGCTTTTAGAGCTTCCATTTGTGAATTTTCCCCAGCCATTGCAAAAGATTGATATGCGTTTTTCTTTGGAGAATAAGTTCCGCCGTAATAAGAGAAACCATAAGTAAATGGAGGAGTAGAGGAGTTGGCAAGTTCCTGCAGCCTGTTATTGATCATAGAAGAAAACATGTTTTTTTCCAGTTGTTTCTTGTAATCTGCAATAGTCACTACATCTTCTGCCTCATCCATATCCTTATAATAGATACTAACCTGGCTAAAGTTAGCTTCAGGGTCTGATGCGATAGCTACAAAAGTTGAATCATGGTTAGGTACACCATATTCTTTACGTTCTACCGGATTTTCCCTGGCTTCAAGATTTGAGAAATGAGATTTGATCTTTTGTTCGATAGTTTCCACATCGAGATCACCAACAGCAATAACCGCCATAAGTCCCGGACGGTACCAGTCTTTATAGTAGTTACGAATAGTTTCGTAATCTGCATTCTCAATCACATCTTTCTTTCCTATTGGAAGTCTTTCGGCATATCTCGAATTGTACATTACCTTCGGAAGGTATTCCTGCATCATTCTCTTATCTGGCCCCAGTCCAAGTCTGTATTCTTCCAATACAACTCCACGTTCGCCATCGATAGCTTCTTCAGTAAGAAGAGCATTATGGGCCCAATCTTCAAGAATGGTGAATCCTTTTTCGAGTTTTTCAGCATCATCACTTGGAATTGGCAGAATATATACCGTTTCATCAAAACTGGTATAGGCATTAAGATCTGCTCCAAATTTCACTCCAATGCTTTGCAGGTAATCTACCAGTTCATTTTTTTCAAAATTCTTGGTACCGTTAAAGTTCATGTGTTCGATAAAATGAGCAAGACCTTGCTGATCATCGTTTTCCAGAATAGAGCCTGCTTTAAGCGCGAGACGTAATTCTAATTTGTCTTCCGGCTTCCCATTGTTGCGAATGTAATAGGTTAGACCATTGTCAAGCTTCCCGATCTTCACGTTTGGATCCATTGGGATCTCATCGGTATCGCTAGATTGAGCGAAACCAATACCAGTAAATACCAGGAACAGCATCCAAAGGTTGCCTGTTAGGTTTTTTTTCATAATAAATTGAAATAGGTGTTAATTAATTGCGCACAAGATAATATTTCATATCAATTAATACATATTAATAATACGGTAATGTCTAAAAAATAACATTGAACTACATAAAAAAACCGGGCTACGAGGCCCGGTTCAAATTAAGAAGTGTACAACTACTTTCCTTTTTTAGATTTGATCATTTGTTCCAGCATGTCCCACATTTCTTCAGGAACATCTTCCAGCATCGGACGCATCAAAACATAAGCAATCGTGTCAATGCAGGGAATCAGTTGCAAAGTCCCATCACCGGGGCCCTGACGACTTAAAGCGGTCCAACCCTGCCATGTCCTGAATGCACGACAGACCGCTGGTGAGTCGATTCCTTCAACCTTTGACCGATGGACTCCTGAGTAGGGATCATACTCTTCCCAATTTGTTTCAAAGAGGCTCCTGTAGGTTTTTCTGTAGGCTGGGTCTAACCACCGCTCTACCGAGCCTGAATCCATGTGCGGAGACAATCCTAGACTTTGATCGCCTGGTTGTCGCATTCGGATTCTATCGGCATAAGTACATTCCCGGTCCGGATGAAAATATTGTGTACCATGGGACTGAAAATCCCAGATCCGGTTGAGGAACGATCTGGTTTTAGCCATTGATTCATCCTGGCGGGCTTCAATTTGGGCTTTTGACCAGTAAATCCCGTAAATTTGCGGACGATCAGATTTAAGATCACTAAAATAACGGTCAAGCCCCTCTTTCTGTTTTGAGAAATAATCATTCTCTTCAACATACTCTTCCAGACTTTGGAACCATTCTTTAGCTTTCTGTTTTGGAAATACCTC
>NZ_CAJWRQ010000146.1 GCF_913046405.1 uncultured Christiangramia sp. | reverse complement strand
TAACCTTCACAAAATCGGATTTTCTACGGTTGATGTAAAAAGAAGAATTGTAAACGCAGCGAACCAATCTACTTATCTCAATGCAGATGTAGAGATAGTAGCCACTTTTAAATGCCTGAATTTAAATACTCAGAAATTCGAAAACCTGATTCACCGCTTTTTTAAAGATGTTCAACTTCAAATCGATATTTTAAGCCAGGGTAATCAACGGATTTCCCCCCGGGAATGGTTTGTAGTTCCCTTTCCTATTATAGAGAGGGTAGTAGAGTTATTTATTTCAGGTGAGATTGTGAAATACCGGTATGACGTGGAAAATGAGGGGATTATTGAGGTTTAATGATTTTAGTTAATATCTATTCTTTTTGCTTCAATCTGGGATTTTTCTATTGGCTAAAAAACAATTAAGAAAATTACGCCTTATTTTATGAATAGATTTTTGAAGCATTGGCCAATAAAGATATTAGTAATAGTTTTTATTGGTTTCCTTGTTTGTTACCTCATTTTGAATGATTTAATTTCCCATTGGGCTTACCCTACTAACGAGAACAGAAATGGTGAATTATTGAAAGATTTTTTAGCGGCTTCTGGAGGTTTAGCGGTTTTAGCGGGTCTCTATATTTCGTTTGTTAGATCGAGAGCAATGGAAAGAAATGTTGTTAACCAAGAGGAGCAAATAAAAAACCAAACTGTTGAAATTGGCCTCTCAAGAGATTCATTGTTAAATGAACAATTTAAAAATGCTGTTGAACATTTAGGAAGTGACAATGAACCAATAATATTAGGGGGAATAGCAGAATTAAATTTTTTAGCCACAAATCAGGAGGAAAAATTTTCTGAAATTGTAAAGAATATTTTTTGTAGCTATTGTAAATCAGAAGCTCACTATAAAAAACATGAGGATAGTATTAAGTGGAATGTAATTAGAGCTATTATAGAAAATCTTTCTGGAAATAAGGCGTATGCTCCATTCCAAGTAGACCTAGCCTATACAAACTTGTTCGGTACGAGATTGCAACATTCTGAATTGTCAAACTGGGATTTTTCTTATTCAACATTACCGAAGAAGATACACAGAGTGATTTTTAAACGATGTAATTTCACCAAATGTAATCTTATTATTGCTAGGCATATAGATGTAAGTTTTGAATGGTGCCAAATGTCATTTTTATATATGGAAAATTTAGAATGGTCGCAAATAGCCATTTCTGGTAAGAGTACTTTTAGTGCTACCTCTATTGATTCAAGCTTTAAGCATTTAACTATTAAATCGGAATTTTACTCTTCAAAATTTTTTAATTGCAATATTGAAAACAGCAATTTCGGTAAAAGCTTTTTGTCAGACACTCATTTTTTATGCTGCGATTTTAATAAAGTTAGTTTCAGAAATAGCGAAATGATGTCTAATAGATTCGATGCTTCCAATTTTAAGAAAGTGATATTTCGAGGATTCGTTACAAAAACCTCCTTTAAGGGAATTAGAAATGAAGATTCCAGAGGACAGATTACCTTATGGAGTAAAATTATTCGAAGTATAGAAGGTCGGGCTAACTTCGCCGGGGTTACATTCTCCGGATTATACAAAGATCTGGCAGATGATACCTTAACAAAGCACGACTGTTATTTTATCGTCCAAGATTATAACGATATTTTAAAAACAAAAGGTGGAATGAAAAATAAAGTTATAGACATACCACAAGAATGGCTAGCTCATATTTAAGTTTGCAGTATTACTTATTATTAGAATCCTGATGAGATTTCATATTCATTATGTGAATTCAAATTTCAAAAATCTTAGTGAAATAAAATCCATAAGAATCACAGGTAAATGAAATCAATTAATATCAATTAAGAATCTTTATTTGAATAAGGAGCTATTCTGTACTTATTCTGTACTATATGAAATAAAAAAAGGCTTCACATTTCTGTGAAGCCTTGTCCTTGCTAGTAGCGGGAACTGGACTCGAACCAGTGACCTTCGGGTTATGAGCCCGACGAGCTACCTACTGCTCTATCCCGCGCTATTGGACGGCAAATATAAGACGTTTTTTAGTTTCTAACCAAACTTTTTTTAAATTTTATATCGAAATCCATTGGATCGCATCCAGTCTATCTTTTATATCGTAGGTCCTAACCTCTACGTTCAAAAATATATCACTCACATTAACAGCCTTTTGAAACCAAATACTATCAGTAACTATTGCAAATTTATTAAAAAAATCTGCATTAGAATATTTAAAATTTATTCCTTTTAATAAAGCCTTAAAGCTAATTTCATGACCTTTTTCCAGTTCTAAATAGACATTTACCTGTTCGTATTGCTCCAAACGTGCTTTAATCTCCAGGATCACTTGATCCAGGAGTTCATCTGTAAGATCTGTATTCACGATGATGCCGATCACATGACCGGCTAGATCAAATGTTGCTAACATGATTTATGTATAGGGTGAACTACTAAGATAGCTTAAATATAGATTAGGTTTACCTGGAAATAAAGAATTATTGTTCGATTGGCCGGGCTTCAAAAACCTGCAATTCGTTAGATTCAAACTCAATGTGAAATTCAATAGGATTACAACAGGTCTCGCAATCTTCAATATAAGTTTGTTGCAGAACAGAAGGATCCAGCAATACAGAAACTTCTTCCCAGCAGTAAGGACATTGAAAGAAATGTTCGTTCATCAATCAAAGATTTACATTCAGTAATTGACCAGTAAGTTGCAGAACCTGTAACTCCGCCAGCTTGGCATCGTATTTTGCCAGGTTAAGACTTGTCCTGGCATCTAGTAAATTGATCTGCGCCTGCCTGAATTCTATCGAGGAAATTCTTCCAAGTTTATATTGCTCTTCAGAGCGATTGAAGTTGTTCAGGTTCGTTTCAACGTTCTCTTCCTGAACTTTCAGAATAAACAGCTTGTTTCGATAATTTCCGAGGGAATTCGCGATATCCCGTTGAACCTGACTGATTAATTGTTCTTTCTGAATTTGCTGATTCTGATATCTTATTTTAGAATTTCTAACTTGAATATTTCTAAAACCTCCATCAAACAAATCCCAGCGTAAACTTACTCCAGCGGCAAGTCCATCTGTAGTTGTTGTACTACCAGGAAAGAAGGCCGTTGCAGCACTTCGGTTGAGGTTCCAGCCATAAGATCCAGTAAGATCTATGGAAGGCAAATAGCCGCTCTTATTAATCTTGATATCGTAGTCACTAATTTCCAGACTTTGCTCGATCTGTAGCAGCGAAACATTATGAAGTTCAGCTTCAGTAACAAAGCTATCCAGTTCAAGGTCACTTATAAAAGTCACTGTAGTATCCACGGAAAATTCGTTCGCAGTTATTTCTCTATTCAGAAGTACATTTAGATCCCGCTTGGTATTCTTCAGCAATTGTTCGGTTTCTATTAAAGAGATACTATCGTTATTCACGTCTACCCTCGCATTCAGAACCACAAGATTGTTCGCCTGCCCATATTCAAACTGATATTGAGCACGGGTTACACGATTCTTAGATATTTCCAGAGTTTCCTCAAGAACATTGATATTTTCTGAAAGTCTGGCAACCTCATAATACACACTCATGATCTGGAGAATAGTATTTTCTATAGTTTCACGGGCCTCTAATTGAGAGAGATCATATTGCTCCTGAAGACTTCTATAATTATACAAACGTCCCAGGCCATCAAACAGGGTGTAGCCTAAATTTATGGAGGCGTTATATCGGTTGCTTTCGATCCCGCGTTGATCTACCGTTTCCCCGTTTTCAGGTTCTGTAACACGATCATTCAGGTCGTAATTTGCTCCGGCGAGTCCCGTAAGTGTCGGTAAATAGCCAGAATTTAAAATATTCTGATTGTTATCGGCAATTTCGACATTATTCTCAGCGATTCTTATTCCAAAGTTCTCATCCAAAGCTCTGGAAATAACTTCCTGCTTGGTGAGCAGGCTATCCAGACTATCCTGGGCGTTGCTCCCCATACTCCAAAACAGTACGATCAAAAAGCTTAGGATATATTTTCTTAATGTCATTCGAAATTATTTATTCTGAAGTTCAATTATCTTCTAGTAATTCTGACTTTTATTCGCCTCGTCGATCTCACTCTGTCGTTCATCTTCGTCATTTTTCTCCTTGATCGCTCTTTCTACAGATTCACGACTCACTTTATTTCCGGTTTTCAACCACTTTGCTCTGGCTTTACCTGAATTGGTAATGGACAGTAATAATGGCAACACCAGTAAAGTTAAGAAGGTTGCTACAAAAATTCCGTACGCGATAGATATTGCCATAGGCTTTAAAAATTGCGCCTGTCTGCTTTTTTCTAGAAGTAATGGTGCGATACCTGCAATGGTTGTTAAAGAGGTAAGGAAAATAGCTCTAAATCGCGATTTTCCGGCTTCAATAAGTGCTTTCTCGAAGCGCATGCCTTCCCGCAAATAGGAATTGAACTTCCCAATAAGAACAAGTCCATCATTTACCATAATTCCCACCAGTGCAATGATCCCTAATAATGAAAGAATATTCACAGGAAAACCATGAATATAATGACCCCATGCTACACCAATGATACTGAATGGAATCATAAGCATTAGCAATAATGGCTGACTATAGCTTCTAAACGTAAAGGCGATCACCGCATAGATCAAAAACAAAATGATAGGAAAGACTTTTTCCGCAGATTTAGTCAGTTTTTCCGCTTCGCGATTCTGCCCCTCATAGGAAACAGATACACTAGGATATTTGGACAAAATCTCCGGAAGTACGTTTTCTCCAATATTCGCAATAGCATCGGTAGAACTGGCATCCGGATCATCCATATCTGCCTCTACCCTTATTTCGCGAAGTCCTTCCAGGTGACTTATAGATTCTGTACCACGTCTAATTTCATAAGTAGCGATCTCACCAAACGGCACCCGGTTTCCATCCGGAGTTACAATTCGCATATCATCCAGATCATTGATAGACTCTCTATTCTCCCGATCGTAACGAACCCAAACTCTAATTTCATCCTGCCCACGCTGAAATCTCTGTGCCTGTAATCCAAAGAACCCTGCACGCACCTGGCTCATCACCTCTCTTAGATTTAATCCTAAGGCATATGCATTTTCGTTAAGATCTATCGTGATTTCTTTGATACCATCAGGATCTGTATCTGTTACATCTTTTAGCGTGGAATTCTCTTCCATCGCTTCTTTCAGTTCTTCCTTGGCACGCTCAAGTTCCTCCAGGTTATTCCCCAAAAGAGATACAGAAACCGGCTTTCCACCAAAGTTTCCACCGCTACCAAAGGTTAAACGTTCGACTCCGTAAA
>NZ_CAJWRQ010000145.1 GCF_913046405.1 uncultured Christiangramia sp. | reverse complement strand
TTATTCTTCAGGAGTTTTTCTGGAATACTTCCGGTAAGTAATGGAATGCCCGATTCTTTAAGATCTCTCTCGTAAGGAAATATCTCGGTTTCCGATTCAAAATCATACCAGATGTTACCAGAGAACTGTTCAACGATGAAATTATCTTTTTCCCGAATAATACACATCCTTAAGATCCTGAAATTAATAAGATACTTCAGGTTTGTCCTACAAACATTGGCGATCTCTTCCAGGTTCGAACAACGATTTATACCGTTGGCGAACTTAGAGTATGCTTCATAAGTGATCCTGTAAAGCTGGGAAGTATTACTGCTAATGTCCTGCATCGTAAAAGGAAACCCTTATTCCGGAGTTTCTAAAAGTTCGTTATCGATCTTTATTCCAGATACATCTGCAATCGTATTCAGCATGTTTACCAGATCTGCCTGAGCCATAAGCTCCTGGATTTCTCTCTTTGTAAAACCTGCTTTTTCCAGACTACTAAAATCTTCATCAGAAATATCTGAATGATTTAAAGCTGCTTTGGTAACGATCTGTACAGCGGTTCGGTAACTTACCGGCATCGACGGACTATTGATATGTTGTGTAGCTTTAAAACCTTCATCTTCCGAGATCATACTGCTCATACTATCTGCAAATATTCCGTGAGCATGAGAACAGTAATTGCAACCTCTCTCTTTTGAAACGTTGTAGATGATCAATTGCTTTAATACGTTAGGAACTTCACCTTCCATAAGCGTATTCTTCAATTTGCTCCAGTTCCCTTTTAGTAGAGTCGCATTATCACCCTGGCATTTAAACCAGTTTAAAACGAAGGGCAGTTGTAAGGTTTTTTTGGTATCGTCGTAAATTGTTTGAACTTCAGGAGAAGCTTCATCGTAGGAAACCATTCTATAACGAGACTGGTTCTGGGGTAAGATTTGATTCATGTAATTGTAAAGGCTATAATTTATTTTTCGGGCTGTAAATATTATAGTTATTTTTTGCATTTCATCGATGTGAAAGCGCATTTAACTTTTTCTTTCAGAAATACTTACTCTAGTTTTTAAGAATGTAAGATATAGACTACAATCTTAACGAGTTAAATATTTTGTAATCTTTAGTAGGAGAGCGATGGTATCTTTAGTTTTGAATAGATTAAAAACTACATAGAGAAATGGCAATATTCGGTTCTATAATCAAGAGTTTAATTGATATAAAAGATTCTTTTACTTCAGAAGGTGACGCTAATACCGAACAACTGGATGTTTTGAAAAATCTATTAGAGAAGGCAAAAGATACAGCCTTTGGAAAGCATTATAAGTTTGCAGAAATCCTTGAGGCAGAAGATGTGGAAAAGGAATTTGCAAATAGAGTTCCTTATTTTGATTATAATAAAATTGATAAAGAGTGGTGGCATTTATACCACGAAGGGGAAACAGATGTAACCTGGCCGGGTACACCACCATATTTTGCTTTAAGTTCGGGAACTACTGGTAAGACCAGTAAAAGAATCCCGGTGACTGAAGATATGGTTGATTCCATTCGGAATGCCGGAATACAGCAGGTGAGTGCTCTTAGCCATTTTGATCTTCCAGCAGATTTTTTCGAAAAAGAAATAATGATGTTGGGAAGTTCTACAGATTTGCAGAAGGAAGGAGATCACGAAGAAGGTGAAATTAGTGGTATTAGCGCCAGTAATATTCCATTCTGGTTTAGAGGTTATTATAAGCCAGGCGTTGAGATCGCTAAAATTGATGAGTGGGATGAGCGTGTAAAGAAGATCGCAGAGACTGCAAAAGAGTGGGACATAGGTGCATTAAGCGGAATTCCGTCATGGATGGAACTTATGCTAAAAGAAGTTATTAAATATCATAATGTTGATAATATACACGAGATCTGGCCTAATCTACAGGTTTACACTTCTGGTGGAGTTGCATTTGAACCATACGAGAAAAGTTTTAATGCGTTACTTGGGAAACCGGTACAGGTTATTGATACTTATCTGGCTTCCGAAGGATTTTTGGCGTTTCAGCAAAGGCCAAATACGCACTCAATGAAGTTGATCACCAATAATGGGATCTATTTCGAGTTCGTACCGTTCAAGCCTGAATATATTAATCAGGACGGATCACTAACAGATGATGCGCCGGTTATTTCCATAGACGCCGTAGAAGAGGAAGTTGATTACGTATTATTAATTTCGACCGTGAGTGGTGCCTGGAGGTATATAATTGGTGATACCATTAAGTTCACAGATAAAGAAAAGCATGAGATCAGAATTACTGGAAGAACAAAATTTTTCCTGAATGTGGTAGGCTCTCAACTTTCAGTAAATAAAATGAACGATGCTGTTCAGGAACTTGAAGAAGAGTATGATATCAGGATCCCGGAATATGTAGTTTCAGCTAAACGGGGAGAAGACAATGAATATTATCATTACTGGTATTTGGGGACAGAGGATTCTGCAGATGCGGATAAATTAGCTGAAAGCCTGGATAACGCTTTGAAAAACGCCAATAAGAATTACAAAGTAGCTCGTGGAAAAGCCTTGAAAGGTGTTCGTGTACAAACTATAGATCCCAATACTTTTCATGAATGGAACGCAGCCAACAAGAAAAAAGGTGGCCAGGTTAAAATGGAAAAAGTAATGAATGAAGAGAAGTTCGCAGAATGGGAAAAATTCATTAAAGACCTCAAATCGAAGAACTAATCGATAACTTCTTCATGAATTTCATCAATTAGGACCATAATCTCTTCCTGAGATAAATATAAATCCTGGATCCTGCTCTTATAGCTTTCACTAAGTTTGGAGTGATTCAGGATAAAATCTTTAGTAGCAATAATGTTCTGTCCTAATCCGTGGTTTACAGCATACGTATCTGCAGCTCTTTCTGCTTCACGTATATAGTTGTTTGAGGTTACGTAACGAATTCCAAACCACAACATATCTATGGCAGATCGATCGCGATAGTCCATCACATGACCAAGTTCATGACCAAGCCAACCTATTAAAACTTCAGAAGGGACGTCCTTTACGCTAAAGGTCTCATCTTCGATCTTGAATTTTTCATTAATGTAAATAACATAGCTTCTATTCTTCCTGTTTTTGAAGAATCCGCTCAACTTTGGCTGAGCCTGCATAAATGACTTTTTTATGTTCTTTTTGAATTTAAATTCAATTGGGGTGTCTTTAAGTTCCGGGTAGTGAGAGAGCGCTACGTAGGTTTCACGCCATATATTATCTGGTACAATCTTGTTGCTATACTCTAAACTGTCCTTTTGATGCATGTTCGATTTCTGCTGGGCATTGCACCACGTAAACATCATCATGATTATGATAATACTGAATCTGCTTTTTTGTAGGCTTGCCATAGTTATTTAATATTTTTAAAATTACAACAAAATTGATGCCTCTGGAACATTCGAATTTTAAAATAGACTTAAATGTTTCGATCACAGGCAAAAAAAAAGTGGGCACAGCCCACTTTTATATACTTAGAAGTTACAAATTATCCTTGTAGTACCTTCTGCAGTCTTTGTTGAAGTTCAGGATCTTTTTGTAATGCCATTACCAGTTGTTGGTAGCGCTCTCTACTAAGGTCACTTTCACCAATCAATTTCTCCATTCTCTGTTGAAATTGTGGCTGAATCTCTTCCAGTTCTGCAACTATAACTTTATACTGTTTTGATTCAGCTTCAGTCGTTTCCGCCTCCTTATTTGGATCCATGTTTGCCTGATGAATTTCATTGAATCGTTGAAGATCCAGTTCCTGTTCCTGGACAACCTGTATCATCTCTTGTTGAGCTTCCTGATTTACCATTCTCATTTTCTGAAAAACTTCAGCAAATTCAGTTAATTCAGAATCGGTTACCTCTATTTGTTGTTGTGGTAGTGGTGCATTTTGAGCATTCACCGTTGCTGTTCCCAATGCGAAGATCATCGCAATTCCACCTAATATCTTTTTCATAAATCTTTTATTTTATATTTAAGCTGGTGAACTTACAGTATTCAGTAAAGCTCACCAATTCTTTAAGAAAGATGATCAAATACTTAAGAGAGGTTTAACTGCATTCACACTAATCTGTTAAACCTAAAATGTTTTTCAACGATTTTGATAAAGTGCGACCCATTCTTCAACAGAAAATCTGGTCATAAGCTCACCAATAAGATTATAAGGAATTTGCTGCATATTCCTAAAACGAACACAACTTTTTCCCATATCAGGTTTCTTCCCGGTCATACTTTTATAGCTTTTTATAAACCAATTTCTCAACTCAGCGTCTGCATAAATACCTGAATGATAAAGTGCAAGGTAATTTTTTTGATTGGCAAGATGTGCAAAGGGGAGTGGTAGTTTGGGATCACAATGATATCCTTCTGGAAATATAGAATGAGGCACCACGTAACCTATCATTTTGATTTCCTCGAATCCTTTGGGAAGGTTATCCAGAATAATATTTCTCAAATTCTGGAGCGCTTCTCTTCTTTCTGCTGGAGCTTCGGAAATATACTGTTCTGGAGAACTGCCTTCAATTTGCATGATCTTATTTTCTTCAATCTAAGGAATGCCGTGGATTCTTTTATAAACTTTTACTTCTGAAGTTTTTGATATAAATAACTCCCAGAATTGGACCTGCAGCGAGTATCACGAACATATATTGCTGAGGAAGTAGTTCCTGGCTCCTACCGACAATCTGGATACTCAATATAGTGATCGCGTATCCTATAGAGTTGACTAAAGTAAGTGCAGTTCCCCGACCTTCAGCAGGAGCAGATCTTGCGATAAGTGTTGAAAACAAAGGAGAATCGGCAATAACCATGACACCCCAGAATATCAGAAAAATAATAAAGAACACTTCCGAAGCAAATAACATTAGCAAAGGAGATATGAGACAACATATTCCTGAAAAGATCAATGCAGTTCTGGCAACACGAGCCACGCCGAATCTTTCAGATAAAATACCACTGATAGCACAAGCCACCGCTCCAGAACCAATAATGAGAAAACTATGAAGAGGAATATTCGAGATACTATCAGGGTGGAAGTGATTGTAAATTTTTAACATAAAAGGGACAAAAGCCCAAAAGGCATAGAGTTCCCACATATGGCCAAAATACCCAAATGCAGCGCTTCGAAAATTAGAATTTTGGAAGAGTTTGAGAATATTAAAAGAATCTTTAGCCTCATGAGGTTTCCGAAATGGTCCATCGGGAACCAGCATCCTGAGGAGAAGTCCGCCTGAAAGCGCCAATGCGCTTGTGCTAGTAATAACCACATTCCAGCTCAATTGAACAATTTCGCTGGTAGCTTTCAATAAATGAGGAAAACCCGTACCCAGAACCAGTGCGCCTACCAGAAACCCCAGAGACCGGCCCAATCCTTTCTCGAAGTGATCTGAAGCTATTTTCATCCCAACCGGATAGATA
>NZ_CAJWRQ010000144.1 GCF_913046405.1 uncultured Christiangramia sp. | reverse complement strand
ATATCCAATAGGTTTTCCTGGCTCCATTCTGGATGGTGGTTCCTGTCCTATTCCAAAAACTCCTCCGGGAATGAATCCACTTTCACTATTTACGTAAAGCACTTCATTTCTAAGAGCTGTAAGGTTATAGTTTACATTGAACTTAAAATTATCGTTTACAACCTGATTGTATCCAATAGAGAATTCAAGTCCTTCGTTTTCGACTCCACCACCATTTACAAATGGAGCAGAAGATCCTGGAGCAGCAACTCCTAAGATTCCTGATACCTGCGGAATCACAAGAAGATCTTCGGTTTTCTTTTTAAAGTAGTCAATAGTAACATCAACACTGGAATTAAAGAACCTGGCATCAAGTCCAATATCGAGTGTTTTCTGCTTTTCCCATTTAATTTCAGGGTTTCCTAGGGCACCACTTGCTTTTCCGAAGATAATTTCATCATCAAATACATAAGCACCTTCACCATTCAGTAGAGAGGCATATCTAAAAGCAGGAATTCTATCGTTTCCAATGATCCCGTAACTACCTCTTAACTTTAAGAAGTTTAAAGCGCCGTTGTCATTTATAAAATCTTCATCTGAAATTACCCAACCTACAGAAGCAGAAGGGAACCATCCAAATTTGTTTTCAGGACCAAAAGCGGTTGAGCCATCACGTCTTATCAAACCAGAAAATAGATATTTTCCCTGATAGTCATATTGTACTCGTGTGAAGTAAGACAATAAACGGGTATCGAAAGTATCTCCACCATTCTGATAGTTATCTACAACTTCCGCAGCATTTGAAACTCTCGCTGAGCCATATTCATTAGATGGAAGTTCAAATCCTGTTAAAGAAGCAAGATCTCCGGTAGTTTTAAAAACCGACATACCCAATAACCACTTAAGATTATGATCACCAAAGCTGTCATTATAGGTTAAAAAGTTATCCCAGGTATAATCTCTGTAGATCTCAAAGTTCTCGGTAACATTGTTACGGTCTACGTTGAAAACCTTTCCAGATCCGTAGAAAACCTCTGGAGAGAAATATCTTCCATCAACTTCAGAATAGTTAAACTGGAATTGAGTCTTCGCGGTTAACTTATCCCATATAGTATATTCAAGTCCACCAACACCACTAATTTTGTCTACTCGTGTATCATTGAAAGCATCGTTGATCTGAGCTAGCGGATTGATCACTTCATTTCCTAGCCCTTCAGCAAGAGAGAAATTTCCATCTGCATTACGTACAGGGATGTTTGGATTCATGTTCACCGCATTAAAAAGTACAGACCCAAGGGCATTTTCAGCTAAAGTCTTACGGTTACTATTGGTATAAATCCCTGATAAGTTAAGTTTCAGGTTATCTATAATTTCCAGATTATAGTTTACACGTCCTGTAAAACGATCGTAATTGGATTTACTTCCACCAACAATACCATCCTGGTTGAAATAGGAAGCTCCAAAGGAATACTTTGATCGATCTCCACCACCAGAAATATTCAGGTTCATATCAGACATTGGTGCTGTTGTAAACACCTCATCCTGATAATCTGTTCCTTCTCCAAGGTTTCTATAATTTGGGTAAGGAGGATTCTGACCATCTGCTGCGTAAGCTTCGTTAACGATCACTGCATATTCGGTAGCATTTAATGCAGGTAATCTTCGAGTAGTTTGCTGAACACCTGTATAAGCATCAAATTCTACCTGAAGATCTGCATTGTAAGAACCTGTTTTAGTAGTAATAAGAATTACCCCGTTGGCAGCTCTAACCCCGTAGATACCAGCAGTTGCATCTTTCAATACATTGATGCTTTCTATATCGTTAGGGTTAATAACACTAAGATCTTCGATCACGTTACCATCCACAAGAATTAGAGGTCGGTTATCACCATTGGTACTTATACCTCTAATATTAATAGTGGAAGCACTTCCCGGAGAACCTGAAGTAGATGTGATGTTCACCCCTGCTACTCGACCCTGTAAGGCCTGTTCCACTCGTGCCGGGTTCAAATCCTCTATGGTTTCTGAACCTACTACGCTTACCGCACCAGTTATTTCCTTTCTTGACTGAGTACCATACCCAATCACTACTACTTCATTTAATGCTTCTGAATCTGTTTGAAGCGTTACATTGATCGTTTGTTGATCATTTACTGTGATTTCCTGGGTTTGAAAACCTAAATAACTGAACTGAAGTACATCTCCAGAGGAGATATTCTGTACCGTATAATTTCCGTCAAAATCTGTAGTAGTACCTCTTGACTCATTTTTTACGATGACATTTACTCCAAGTAAAGGCATTTTGTTCTCATCGATGATAGTTCCGCTAACCGAAAACGATTGCGCGTAAGCACCGAAAAACCCGCTTAGAAATACAATCAAAAGACAGGTAAATTTCCTCATGTGTTTTAAAATTAAATTTGCTTTTACAATATATTAACATGAAGTGCGTAGATAGGATTTTCAACCTTTACAAAATATCTACAATTATAGTTTTATCAATTTTTAGCGGCTCGAATTATAGAAATCGCAATAAGGACAGGCATTAGATGCCTTATTAAAACAAATTGCCTAATGTGTTAAACTTTAGTAATTTAGCAGAATGTAGAGGTGATGTAGAGTTATTTTCTACAGTTGTAAAGGTTATAGAGAGAGAATGTACTCGGTTAAATTCGTTTCGCGGTCAAGATTCATCTTTTTACGCAAACGATATCGTTTAATTTCTACGCTTTTCACCGAAATATTTAGCAGAGGAGCGATTTCTTTAGAGCTAAGATTCAGTCTTAAATAAGCACATAGTTTTAAATCGTTGGAAGTAAGTTCCGGATGTTTAGATTTGATCTTTTTAAAGAAATCTTTATCGGCATTGCTGAATGCTTTCTTAAAGAATTTCCAGTTGTCTTCTTCACTAATATCCTTATCGATAGTTTGTATCACCGAATTCACCTTTCCGGTTTTTTCGTATTCCTTTAGTTGATCCTTGATCTTGGTTAGAAACTCATTCTTTTTGATAAGGCTCATGGTCGTTACCGCCAGTTCCCGGTTTTTACTTGCCATATCCTGTTCCAGTTTCTCATTTTTTAATTTAATGATCTCTTTTTCGGCTTCCAGGTTCTTCAATTTAAGCGCTCGTTCATTTTCTGCCAGGTATTTGCGATGATGCCTCCTATTCATTAAATGAACTGCATACAGGATGAGCAGAAAGATCAGAACATATAATATGATGGCGGTAGTACTTAAATAAAACGGTCTCTCTACATTAAATGGTACACTTACAGGTTCAGTTTCGGCATTACCAACCCGGGCTTTAACCTCAAAAATATAATCTCCAAAATTCAGATTCTCGTATGATACCTCATGTTCTTCAGTCCATGCACTCCAGTTTGAAGATAGACCAACGAGACGGTAACTATATTTAGTGTTGGTGTATTTCTTAAAAACCGGCGCGCTAAACTCAAATTTCAGGTTATTACGCTGGAATGGAAGCTCTATCTCTTCCGAAGAATTTAAAGAAACTCCAAGTGAATCTATGGAGCTTGCAGTTATTCTATCTATGCTGATCTCGAAATCCGCAAAATTTAAGTCTGTAGCTGAATCATTAAAACTTACATAACCGTTAGCAACTCCAAGTAGATACCTGTCATTATTTAATCTAGTGATATTCTCATATCCTACCGCGATATTTCTGTAATCCTGATCAATAAAAATATATTCGAGCTGATAATCCTTACCAACTCCTTCAGGCTCAATGGAAAAAATCCCTTCTTCGGAAAAACCCCAAAGAACATCATCTTCCTCGACGATCATTCTACCGGAAACCCTCTCCACATCGCTTACTAAAAGATTTAACGAATTATCTGGATCGAATCGATTTTCAACCTGATCAAATTTGTAGATATTGGTCAGGCTACTATAATATAGACTATCATTAAACTGAAATACTCCGGAAGTTATTCCAGATTCCTCGTCAAATTTGTAGTTGGAGGTCTTAGAAGCAGAGCTCAGAGTATCGTTGAGCTGAAGATTAAAAACTCCCTTATGCTCGTTACCTATCCAGATACTGAGGTCCTTTGCAACCACAATACTTTTGGAGGAATGTGGAAAGTTATTCAGCATAGGCAGATCTTCAAACCCTGAATACTCTTTCCGTAGAAAACTGATTCCATTATAATGTCCCTGTATATAGAGGTCCTCCTTATACTTCTTAACGATCCAGGTTCCTAGCCGCTCGCTGATCTTATTTGCAGTGGCGCCTTCAACCAGGAACGTCCCACTATTATGACCACAAAACAGGTTACCGTCGATCTCATCCAGAAACCAGACCTGTCCATTAGTTCCCGGTATCAGCTGAAATTCTTCGGAATCATCCTTTTTAACATACAGTCCCTGGTTTGTGCCCAGGTATAACAAATCGTCTTTTTTATATGAATCGTAGACTGAGCCAATTTTACCCCTGTTATCCTGAAAAGATCTAAATGTAGACCCAAGGTCAATGACGCTAATTCCGTAATCTAGTCCTGTCCATACATTCCCAGACTGATCTAGGTGCAGATCGAGGGTTGTGTTATTTTGCAAAATATTATTCTGATCGAATCTACCAATTATCTTACCATCCCGATCGATTTCAAGCACACCACTTCCTACCGTTCCCAAGACTAAATTTCCATTACTCAGATCCAGTGCGTCAAGTGCATTTGGTTTTCCTATGCTTTCACTAAGCTGTATATTAAACTGCTCAAGCTCACCCGCTCGAATTTTATAAAATTCAGAATTCCCGGTAATAATAGACAGACCATCATCAGCCAGATCGTATAAATGCATGATCGCAATATCTCCTAATTGCTCCCCGGTAATGATCTGCCTGGGCTGACCTTTTTCAAATTTATACAATCCATCACCAGCCAGCTGAAAATAAAGTTCATCTTCAAAATTGAAAATATTGGAAACAGGTTTCCCTGTTGGATTTGCCATTTTCGTAACCTCATCACGTTCCAGATCGTATAGATATATGCCTGCAAAACTTCTAAAAACAACCTGCCCATCTATATATTCAATATCCCAGAATTGTTCGCCATCATTAAGATCAGGGAACTTTGAGATAAGACTTTGAAAAACCAGCTCTCCATTATTTCTTGGAGTCCAATATCCCGCTTCCATGTAAGCTCCCGTGAAGATTTTTTCTTTTACAACTTTTACAGATCTAACTATAGATTTATTGGGTACCGGGTATAATCTCCAACGCTCGCCATTATATTCAAGCAAACCTGTGCTATTTGCGAAATACAGGTTCTTGTTATCAGCCTGGGAAATCATCCAGTTCTGATTGCCTGCGGAATAGTCATTGGGGCTGAAATTGGTAACCGGAGGGAGTTCCTGCGCATATGTTTGCAGATCACATACTAAAAGTCCGCTAAGAATAAGCATGAACAGCATTCTTGAATGCTGGATCTCAAAAACATTAAACTTAAACTGAATCCTGAACA
>NZ_CAJWRQ010000143.1 GCF_913046405.1 uncultured Christiangramia sp. | reverse complement strand
TGATATTTCCATTTTCATCTTCAGATTCCTGGACAAACTGATCGTAAAAACGATCAAAACCGGGATTGATATTATAACTTACTGAGGGTCTCATGACATGACGAATTGCCTGTATTTTTTTATCCTTTCCGAAGGTTTTTCTACCATATAGCGTAGTTCCAAGGCTAGTATTGAAATTGTAAGTACGATAAGAGTCAAAGCCTTTAATCGTATCAATCACGACATCATCCAGCACAGGATCATAGGACCTTTCAAAAGTTCTGGAAACCCAGGTTTCTTCATAGCTGGTACCTGTGGAAACACTTAAATATTTAAATAGCTTAAAGTTCGTATTTAGTGGAATACTATGTTGGGCGCCCAGCCTTGCATCATCGAACATCGCCGGAGTAAGGAAAAGTGAATCGGCAGTATTGATCTGGTTCTCTGCCCTTAAATTATACTGAAGGTTAATGTTCTCTATAAAGCCTTTTTTACTACCTGTAGCCGGAGCCAGAGGATAGATACGAGACATACTTAATTGTAAAGTTGGCAAACTAAGATTTACAGAATTAGTTCTGGTATTCTGGGAGTGACGCGCGGCCAGACTTAAATTCACCTGAGGTTCACCGGGAAATGTCTTACTGTATGAAACCGAAGAGTTTAATTCGTTATTCAGGTAATTCCCTGTGTTTGCCTGATTAATGGATTCGGCATAATACTCGCTGCTACCCAAGTTCACTGAAGCTGAAAACCTGGAATTAGGACTGGCTTTTGGATCCTGACTATGAGACCACTGGATGTTATAGCTGGATCTTTCAGCAAAATCTGGGAAGCCTCTTTCACTCGTGAATAACTTTTCAAACCTTACTCTCGCATTTCCACGATACTTATACCTGTTTGCGTAATTGGATGAAAATTCCAGAGTGTAAGAGCCGTTCGTGTAATAACTACCTAAAGCCAGTAGATCCACATAATCACTAATAGCAAAATAATAACCACCATTCTGAAGGTTATAACCATACTGGGAATCTCCAAACGACGGAATGATAAAACCTGAAGTTTCTTCGTCTGTTAAAGGGAAATATCCAAATGGAAGTCCTAGTGGAGTAGGAACATCTGCAATGTACATGTTTACGAGTCCGGTCACGATCTTCTTCTCAGGTACGAACTTGATCTTCCTCGCATAGAAAAAATACTCCGGGTTATCCACATCCTGAGAAGTGGTAAACCGAACATTCTTCATGAAATACACCGAATCATTTTCCCGTTTGGTCACCATCCCTTTTACATTAAAGTCGGCTTCCTGGGTTCGGGAATTGTAAACCAAAGCTCTTTCAGTATCAAAATTGAACCGAAGTGAATCTGGCTCTACTTTTCTATTCGCCTGGGTGAAAATAGGTTTTTGTATATATTCTCCCAAGGAATCCTCAATTCCATAGGCGAAAAACTCATTCTTATTATTATCGATAACAATGAGTCCTGCCTCTATGGTCATATCACCATAGACGATCTTTGCTTCGTTATACAGGTAGATCTTATTTTCTTTTGGGCTTAAGCGCATGTAATCTTTGGCGCTATAATCTACAACATCGGTAATAAACTGGGGTTTTTTGACTGAATCCTGTTTAATGGTATCGGTAACCTGCAGGTTCTGGGCGATCTCTTCAGGATTAACTGCGGGAGCAATACTATCCTTCTGACTTTCAACAGGGATCGAGTTATTTCCAATCTCCTGCGCATGCAAAAGCGAGGTCATAAATAGCGTGAAAACTAAGCAAAAAAGTGTATTGGGGATATTTGTTTGCAATGCTTTAAGTGCTATTTTTGTACGGATTGGCGTGCTTTTTGCAAATCCAAAATTACATATATTTTTTTAGCTGAGTTTTGAGACTGCAGGAAAAATAGCAATAAAATATTCACCCCACACAAGCGTTAGCTTTCTATGAGAACGAACTTACTTAATCTTTTCGTATTCACAAGCCTTTTCTTTGTTACACCAACGGCAAGTTTTTCTGCTGAAATCCCTCCAAATCTGGATGAATTTGTAGTAGTTCTCGATGCTGGTCATGGCGGAAAAGATCCCGGTAACATGGGTAATGGTTATAAGGAAAAGGATATTGCGCTAAGCATCATCCTGAAGATTGGTGCCGAGCTTGAAAAATATGAGAATATAAAGGTAGTATATACCAGAAAGTCTGATGTGTTTGTAGAACTCTTCGAAAGAGGTAGAATTGCCAATGAAGCGAATGCAGACCTTTTTGTATCTGTACATTGTAATTCACATAATTCCCAGGCTTCAGGAACCGAAACTTTCGTGCTTGGACTTAACAGGAATGAGACCAATTTTGAAGTGGCGAAAAAAGAAAACTCGGTGATCTATTTAGAGGATAACTATGAAGTTACTTATGCCGGGTATGATCCTAATTCACCTGAATCTACTATTGGGCTTACGATCATGCAGGAAGAATACCTGGATCAAAGTATTTTGCTTGCAGATCTTGTTCAGAAACAATTTACCAATACACTAAAGAGAAAGAATAGAGGAGTTAAGCAAATGGGATTAATTGTTCTGCATCAAACCTACATGCCGAGCGTTCTTGTGGAGACTGGTTTCCTTACAAATAACCAGGAGGGACCTTACCTTAATAGTTCTAGAGGGAAGGATGATATGGCGCGTGCAATTACCAATGCTATTCTAAATTATAGTAAAACCATTAATTTAAATACACTTGAGCAAGTAGCTGCAAATCAAGCTAATGAAACTGTGGATAAGGGAGTTTTACCGGAATCCCAGGTTTTTAAAGATGTACTATTCAGAGTGCAACTTGCGGCCGGCTCAAAGAAACTGGATACTAAACCTTACAACTTCAAAGGAATTAAGGGTGTAAGCAGGGAGAAAGAAGGTAAACTTTACAAGTATTATTATGGAGCAACTTCAGATTATCTCAAGATTCAGAGAATGCATAATGAAGCAGTAAAAAGTGGATACACAGATAGTTATATCGTAGCCTTCAGGAATGAGCAAAAAATAACGCTTAACGATGCGTTAAAATCAAAGCTAAAATAGAAGTGCTTTTCTATTTTTATTTCTAAATTTGTGCGTATTCACTTAAAAAATTGCTTTTGAAATATTCCAGAGAGGTAAAAACTGGCGTTCTAGCTATCGTGGCGATAGTTATTTTATTGTTTGGTTATAGTTTTCTCAAGGGAGAAAACCTCCTTGCCCAGAATCGAATTTTTTATGCTGAATACGATGATGTAGAAGGACTCTCACCATCTTCTGAAGTTACTATCAACGGTCTTAAAGTTGGTCAGGTAAGCAGCATAGAGTTCAAAGATAATTCAGGAAGACTTGTTGTAAGTTTTACTGTAAAAAATGATTTCAAGTTTTCGAAGAATAGTAAGGTGAACATTTATGGTGGAAGTATCATAGGTGGGAAATCTTTAGCTATTGTACCAAATTATGATCAGAAATCTGAATGGGCTCAGTCTGGAGATACACTCGAGGGAGATAAAGAAGAAGGGATCATGGAGCTTGTGAATGATAAACTGACTCCTTTACAGAATAAACTGGAGAATACGATCACCAGTGCAGATTCAATGTTAACGGCCATCACAGAAATTTTAGATGACTCTACCAGGAACAATATTCGCGGTACTTTTAGAAATCTTGATGCTACCGTATCATCATTTAGAGTGACCGCAGATGAGCTTCAGGGTATAGTAAAGGGAAATAGTTCTAAGATTGATCGAACGTTTACGAATCTTGATGAGATGTCTACGAACTTCAATAAGTTTTCAGACACTTTATCTACTATGAATATTGGCAAGATCACCTCAGATCTTGAAAAGGTAATTGCAGATTTTGAAGGAATCTCGAATAAACTGAACAGCAAGGAAGGAACCGCAGGAAAATTGATCAATGATGATGCTGTCTATAATAACCTGGATCAGGCAACCAAACAGCTAGAACAACTCCTACAGGATATCAAACTTAATCCAAAGCGCTACGTTCATTTCTCAGTTTTCGGAAAGAAACCTGGAGAATATGAAGAACCGGAAGATTCCTTAAAATAAATCTATCATGCAAATTGTTTCGCAAATCCTATTTGTGATCGCTCTTTTAGTGGGCGTTGGCTTTTTCGCCAGAAATATCAAAAGACTTATTCGAAATATCAAATTAGGTCGGGAAATCGATCGAACAGATAATGGTGGAGAAAGATTTGCCAAAATGGCCAGAATAGCATTAGGGCAGAGTAAAATGGTAAAAAGACCGGTTTCCGGTTTTCTACATATTATCGTTTACGTGGGCTTTATTATTATTAACATAGAAGTTCTCGAAATCGTTATCGACGGAATTTTTGGCACTCATAGAATCTTTTCTTTTCTAGGTGGTACTTATGATGTCCTCATCGCAAGTTTCGAAATCTTAGCTTTCCTGGTTTTTGTTGGAGTAGTGATCTTCTGGATACGTAGAAACGCACTTAACATCTACCGTTTCCTTGGTCGTGAACTGAAAGGCTGGCCAAAGAATGATGCAAATTACATCCTGTATTTTGAAATGGTGCTAATGGCATTATTTCTTATCATGAATGCTACAGACTATCAACTGCAAATGAATGGAGCAGATCATTATGCTTCAGAAGCAGGTATAATGGGAAGCTTTCCAATAAGTCAGTTTTTACTTCCTATTTTCGACGGAATGAGCAACGCGACACTTATTATCATTGAAAGAGCCGCCTGGTGGTTACATATTCTTGGAATTCTATTCTTTCTTAATTATTTATACTACTCAAAACATTTACATATCCTACTAGCATTTCCAAACGTCTATTTTTCAAAACTTAGTCTTCAGGGGAAATTTGATAATCTGGAGGCAGTGCAGAAGGAAGTAGCGCTGATGATGGATCCAAATGCCGATCCTTTTGCAGCTCCTGCGGAAGGCGAGGATGAAGGAGAGCCGGAAAAATTTGGAGCTTCAGATGTCTTTGATCTCAACCAGGTTCAATTGCTGAATTCCTATACCTGCACAGAGTGTGGAAGATGTACTTCTGAATGTCCTGCGAACCAAACCGGGAAAAAACTTTCTCCAAGAAAGATCATGATGGACACTCGTGACAGGCTCGAGGAAGTAGGTGAGAATATTACCAAGAACGGAAAATTTGAAGATGACGGTAAGCAATTACTTGATGACTATATTCTTAGAGAAGAATTATGGGCATGTACTACCTGTAATGCATGTGTAGAGGCCTGTCCTGTGGGGATCGATCCATTATCCATTATTCTGGATATGAGAAGATACCTGGTAATGGAGCAAAGTGCCGCTCCTAATGAGTTATCCATAGCGATGACAAATATTGAAAACAATGGTGCACCATGGCCTTACAACCAAATGGACCGTTTGAACTGGGCCAAAGAAAATTAATACATTAGAATTATATAAAGATCGATAATATGGCAGAAGCACTCAAAGTACCTACAATGGCAGAATATATG
>NZ_CAJWRQ010000142.1 GCF_913046405.1 uncultured Christiangramia sp. | reverse complement strand
GCATTTTCATTCATAGGAATGAAAACTGCTGAGTTTACGGTTACTAATAATGACAACATCAACGTTACCTTAAAAACTGATTCTGCACAACTAGATGAAGTGGTAGTTACCGCTCTGGGTATCGAAAGAGAAAAAAAATCACTGGGTTATGCTACACAAGAAGTTGGAGGAAATGAAGTTTCTGATATTCCTCAGGCAAACTTTGTAAATTCTTTACAAGGTAAGGTTTCCGGACTACAGATTAAACCTTCAGGAACTATGGGAGGATCCTCGAACACTGTAATTAGAGGTTTCTCTTCTTTAACAGGGAGCAACCAAGCTCTTTACGTCATCGATGGTACTATTATTGACAACTCTAATAACAACTCCACTGATCAACAGGGAGGTAGAGGTGGTTATGATTATGGTAACGCTGCAACAGATATTAACCCTGAGGACATAAAATCGATTAACGTTCTTAAAGGAGCTGCAGCCTCTGCACTTTATGGATCGAGAGCATCTAATGGTGCGATAATTATTGAAACTAAAAAAGGTGCCAAAAGAAGCGGTATTGGAATTTCAGTAAATTCTACCATTATGGTATCAGAGGTTAACAAAAACACTTTACCAAAATATCAGAAAGAATACGGAGCTGGTTACGGTCCATACTATGACACTCCTTATTTTAACAATTACAATAATTTAGACTTACCAAGTGGGTTTGACCCTTCAATACCATTCACCCCGTTTGCCGAAGATGCATCTTTTGGGGCTCGCTTTGAAGGTCAGCCGGTTTACCAATGGAACTCTATCTATCCACAACTTGAAGGCACCTATCAGCAAGCAACACCTTGGTTAGCAGCTGAAAACGATCCTAATTCAATATGGAAAACAGGAACTACAGCTATAAATTCATTTGCATTGTCAGGTGGTGGAGAGACCAATACTTTTAGATTAAGTGTTACAAATTTTGATCAAGAAGGAAACCTGCCTAACAGTTCTATAAAAAGAAACACTATAAAGTTTAGTGCCAGTCAGGACATAGTAGAAGATCTAACGGTATCTACAAACATATCCTATATTAAAACAGATGGTAAGGGACGTTACGGAACCGGATACAGTTCGGAAAACCCAATGCAGCAATTTCGCCAGTGGTGGCAAATGAATGTAGATGTAAAAGAGCAAAAAAATGCTTATTTCAACACCAGACAGAACATTACCTGGAACCCAAATAGTCCGGGAAATTTAACTCCTATATATTCAAGTAATCCTTACTGGACCCGTTACGAGAATTTTCAAACAGATACTAGAAACAGGTATTTTGGTAACTTCAATGTAAACTATACTATAAACGATGTATTTAGTGTATTAGGACGTTTTACTTTTGATACCTACGACGAACTAAGAGAAGAAAGAAGAAATGTGGGGAGTGATGGTGTATCTGGTTATTCTAGATATAATAACCGTCAGGCTGAATACAACTACGACTTAATCCTTAACTTTAATAAAGATTTTGGTGACGACTTTAACTTAGATGGAAATATAGGATGGAACCTACGTAGAAATGAATGGAGTAATATTCTTGCTGAGACGAATGGAGGCTTAAGAGTACCAAACCTATTTGCCCTTTCAAACACCGTCTCTCCATTACTCGCCCCAGATGAATATCAAGCTGACAAATTAGTAGATGGTATATATGCACGAGCAAGCATCGGTTTTAAAAACACTTATTACATCGAAGGTACAATAAGAAGAGACCGCTCTTCTTCTTTACCTGCAGCAGATAATACTTATTATTACCCGTCTGTTTCAGGTAATATCCTATTATCAAATCTTGTAGATGCTGATTGGTTAAATTTCACCAAACTAAGAGCTAATTATGCAGAAGTAGGAGCGGATACTAACCCTTATCGAATCATGCAGTATTATAGCTTATTAAATCCTTACGGTGATGCAGCGATGGCAAGTAATATTGGGCAAATCAATAATCAAAACCTAAAACCAGAACGCTCTAAAGCTTATGAATTTGGAGTAGAAGCTGATTTCTTCAACAGAAGATTAGGATTAGATGTTACTTATTACAACAGCACAACTGAAGATTTAATTACTCCTGTTGATATTTCAAATGCTACTGGTTTCAATACTACTATTAGAAATGCAGGATCTTTGGAAAACAAGGGATGGGAAGTTCAATTACGAGGTACTCCAATCCAAACCGAAGACTTTACTTGGAACATTAATGCTAACTGGACTAGAAACCGAAGTGAAGTTGTATCTTTAGATCAAAGCTTAAATAATCTGCCTTTAGCAAGTCTTCAAGGAGGTATAACCATTGATGCCAGCCCTGGACAGCCTTACGGAGCCATAAGAGGTAAAGATTATATTTATGACACTAATGGCAACAAGGTAGTTGGTCAAGACGGCTATTATTTACTTTCTGAGACTAATAATGAGATTATAGGTAACGTTCAGCCAGACTGGATTGGTGGTATTCAAAACACTTTTAAATATAAGAATGTTAGTTTAGGCGTGTTGATAGACGGACAAAAAGGAGGAGACATCTTCTCACTAGATACTTGGTACGGTATGGCTACAGGTTTATATACTGAGACTGTAGGCAACAATGATCTTGGTAATCCAAAAAGAAATACGCTTGCCAACGGAGGAGGAATTGTTCTCCCTGGGGTTATGGAAAATGGGGAGCCTAACCGCACCAGAGTAGCATTTGACGATTACAACCATCCCTATGGATATGGTCGTGATGCCAACAAAGGACATATTTACGATGCTTCTTTCGTTAAGTTACGTGAAGTTAATTTAACATATAGTTTTGGAGAAAAAATCATCGATAGCACACCTTTAACGAACGCATCTATTTCATTAATTGGTAGAAACTTATGGATAATCCATAAAAACATACCTTACTCAGATCCAGAATCTGGTCTTAGCTCAGGTAATGTACAAGGATACCAATCTGGTGCTTACCCAGGATTAAGAGAAATTGGTGCGAGTCTTAAGCTTAATTTTTAATTAAAAATACAATGAAAAAATATATATTATCCATATTTTCCCTTTTCGTACTCTTTAGTTGTAGTGACGATAAGTATGAAAGGATGAACGAAAACCCAAAAAACCCGTCGGATGTTCCTGCATCATTTTTATTTTCGAGTGCAACAAAGGATCTTACCGACCAGGTAACTAATCTGAATGTTAATAATAACATTTTCAGGTTTATTAGTCAGTATTTGACGGCTACAACTTATACTCAGGAGCCCAACTTCAACCTTACCGATCGTAATATCCCTCAACAACATTTTGCTATACTATATCGTGATGTTTTAATAGATCTTAAGGATGCTGAAGAAGCTACTGCAGCCAACGCGGAATTACTTCCTGAAGAAGAAGTTGCTGCAAGACTTGCACAAATTAAAGTATTACAAGCTTATACGTGGCATTATTTGGTAGACACCTTTGGCAATATACCATTTACAGAAGCTTTAGACTTAGAAAACAATCTACCTGTATACGACGATGCATTAGACGTTTACAATCAGCTAATTACTGATTTAACCGATATAAATGATGATTTTAATGCTACTGGTTTTACTGGACAGGATTTACTCTTTGACGGCGACATGAGTAAATGGCAAAAATTCTCAAATTCCCTATTACTAAGAATAGGAATGCGCTTATCAGAATCTAATCCTGAAATCGCCAATGCAGCAGTACAGACTGCCGTAAGTAACGGTGTAATGGAATCTAACGCGGATAATGCTATTTTTGAATATCTTGATGCACCACCAAACACTAACCCTCTTTGGGAAGATTTGGTACAAAGTGGTCGTTCAGACTATGTTGCCGCGAACACCATTGTTAACTATATGAATGAACTAGGAGACCCAAGAAGGGCCGTATATTTTGATCAAAACTTAGGTGATGACAGTTATATTGGGGGTATCTATGGCGCATCTAACAGTTATTCGAATTATACACATATCGGTGCTGAATTTAGAGAACCTACACATCCAGGTATTTTGATGGATTATGCAGAAGTTGAATTTCTTTTAACAGAGGCGGCAGCTCGCGGAATTGCTAGCGTTTCGAATCCTGAAGAGCATTATGAAAATGCAATTACCGCTTCATTTGAATATTGGTTAGGGACAACTGAAGGAGTTAATAATTACCTAGAACAATCAGATGTAGCATACTCAGATGATAACTGGGAAGAACAAGTAGCTACTCAATTTTGGATTGCTATGTATGACAATGCATTCCAAGGCTGGTATGTTTGGAGAAAGTTTGATAATCCAAGCTTAAATTTACCACAAGTTTCCGAAAATCCTATTCCTCTTAGATTTACTTATCCTATAAGGGAACAGAACTTAAATTCAGAAAATTATCAACAGGCGGCAGACGCCATTGGAGGAGATTCACAACAGACTCCACTTTTCTGGGACGTAAATTAAAATTTTAAAAATTAAGAAATGAAAAAAACTTTAAAATATATAAGTATTGCTTTGATATCTTCTGTATTACTAACATCTTGTGATGAAGATGGTTTTGATAATGATACTACAGATATAGGAGGATACACCTATTTAGAAGACACTAACATAAGTGTACTCGATAGAAATTCCGATCTTAACTTCAGCATTATTACAGCTGAAGGTGTAAGTGCTGAAGAAGTTGAAATAATCATGGATGGCTCTTCTATAGCTACGGGAAATATAAATGGTGAAACAGGGACATTTAATACTTCTGCATTTGGAGATTTCTCTTTCGAAGATGATGCGGAAACAGGCAATTACAACATTGTAATACGCACGACTTATTCTAATGGTAATTACTCTGAGGATCCATTTACAATCAGTGTAGATAAAGTTACTAGCCTAAGCGGAAATAATCCGTCAAGCACATCTATAGATAGCCTTAGCTCCAGAACTATAGCATACTCTAACTTCGCTTTATCTGAAATTGATAAATTATCACTGAGCCTAAGTAAAAACAGTGAAGACAATTATATAGATAGCGAAATCGATGATTTAGATCTGGAAGTAAAAATAATAAGTGATGATGCTTTGGAAGATTCACCCCAAGAAAATATTGCAATTGAGGATGAGACTGAAATTGAAGAGGGTGATTTGGATGCTGAGAAAGAAAGGCGGGCAAAATATCGCCAGTATAAATTGCCTACTTTAGAATATCTCCATGATCCTGTTGAAATTCGGAATCCTCATTCAGAAGAGGAGCTAAAGGGAAAAGCAAATTCACTATCTCATGCTTTGGATACCTTTGGTGTAACTGGTAGAGTTGTACGTATATCACCAGGACCAGTGATTACACTTTTTGAAATAGAACCTGCAGAAGGGGTTCGAGTTAATAAATTTACAAACCTATCTGATGATCTGGCGAGGGTTATGAAAGCCCAAAGGGTACGCATAATTGCACCTATTCCGGGTTCGAAATCTGTTGGTATTGAACTTCCTAATGATAATCCTTCAACCGTTTTCTTGAAAAATATCATAAATTCTGAGCAATTTATTCAAGCTGAATCAAAATTAAGTATCAGTTTAGGCAAGACCACTGCGGG
>NZ_CAJWRQ010000141.1 GCF_913046405.1 uncultured Christiangramia sp. | reverse complement strand
AGGAATAAACCCAATATGTCCGAATCCGCTCTCTAATTTCTATAACAACTATTATGGAGAAAATCATACCACCATCCTGAATCTTTCGAAGGATGTTTGTTAAAGAAAATCAGAGAATGGGCGGTCGTATATAATACCAATATTTCTTGTCAAATAATAGGTTTTAGAAAAGACATTGCCGCCATCCTGAGCTTGTCGAAGGAAGCCTTTCGAAGTCAAATCACCAATTTACATCAACCAATATATCAAAAGTCTTCTTACTTCTTCGGAAGGCTGGGAATCCAAAATTTAATTTTTAAAACTATAGAATATTCAGGTTCCTGAAGTAACTTCAACTAAGGCCGGTATTCCTGGAAATACCTCTTTAGAATCATTCACTTAAAAACCGATATTCTGAAGCAATAGTTTTCAGTCTTCTAAAAAATTGTTCCGCAGGTTTAAAATAACGACCTTTGTACACTCATAATTACAAGACCCTACTGTGAAATCGAATACTCATTAAATCTATCGCAGTATGCCGTGGTATGTAGTAAGAACAAGATCACAACACGAGATCAAAACTTCAGAATATCTCTCCAAAATGGGAGTAGAGGTATTCTGCCCTACGATCGTGGAAGTCCGTCAATGGAGCGACCGTAAGAAGAAAGTTACCGTTCCATTATTCAGATCCTATATCTTTGTAAATATCACTGAGGCTGAGAGGTCAAGGGTGTTTGAAGCTCCCGGAGTGGTTAATTTTTTGCAATGGCTGAATAAACCGGCGATCGCTAAGGATGCCGAGATCGAAGCTATACGGTCATGGCTTAATAATGATAAGATCTCAGATCTGGAAGTTACCCAGTTTAAACCCGGAGATCAGGTAAAACTTAAATCGGGTAAAATGGCCAATCAAACGGCAGTGATCAAAGAAGTTGGTGATAAAAAGTTAAAACTGATCCTCGAAGAACTTGGCTGGATACTTACCGCCAGCGTGCACGACGTAGTTTAGGTACACTTAGCTCCTTAAAATTATAATTTATCGGTTTAATCCAATATTTTAGCAGCGAACTGACAGGGCACGGATTGTATTCTGCAGTTTTTGATCGCTTGAGCTTATAATCTCTATGAAGATATTAGTTACCGGGGCAGCCGGATTTATTGGATTTCACCTGTGCAAAAAACTTTTGCAGGAAGGTCATACTGTAATTGGTCTGGATAATCTTAATGATTATTACTGCCCATCCCTTAAAATTGCACGTCTTGCTGAATTAGGAGTTAATGTAGCGGTAGATTCGGCATATAATCAGCCTTTGAAGAGTCAGCGGTATCCCGATTTCATTTTCCATAAAATGGACCTTCAGGATCGCGAAAATTTACCTGGAATTTTTAAAGCTTACCAGTTTGATCTGGTTTGTAATCTTGCGGCACAGGCGGGAGTACGCTATAGCATTGAAAATCCTCAGGCTTACATAGACAGTAATCTTGTGGGGTTTGCCAACATTCTGGAATGCTGCCGACTTTATAACATTAAAGATTTTGTGTATGCCAGTTCTTCAAGTGTATATGGACAGAATAAAAAAGTTCCATTTTCCGAAGAAGATAGAGTAGATGAGCCTGTTAGTTTATATGCGGCAACGAAGCGCAGCAATGAACTAATGGCGTATACCTATAGTCATCTCTACGGAATTCGCTGTACAGGTCTACGGTTTTTTACAGTATACGGACCCTGGGGACGACCAGATATGGCGATGTTTCTATTTGTAAATGCAATTAAGAATGGAGAACCTATACGGGTCTATAACGAAGGAAACCTGGAGAGAGACTTTACCTTTGTAGATGATATCATCAATGGAGTGAATGCGGTGATCAACGATTCGGATACTGATAATAATGCACTACACCGCATATTTAATATTGGAAACAGCCAGCCGGTAAAGTTGCTGGATTTTATTGAGGAGATCGAAAAGCAGTTAGGGATCAAGGCTAAAAAGAATTTGATGCCCATGCAGCAGGGAGATGTGAATAGAACCTGGGCAGACTCCCGGCCGCTTATGCAGCGTTATGGCTATCAGCCCAAAATTGACATAGAGGAAGGAATCAAACAATACCTGCAATGGTTTGAAATATTTTATAAGATTTGAGAAATTACTTTAAAATAAAACATGCAAAATAATTTAGAGATAGCGATCAAAGCTTCGCTGGAAGCGGGCAAAAGGATCATGGAAATTTACGAGAACGAAGATTTTGAAGTAGACTTTAAAGGAGATGATTCTCCGCTTACTAAAGCCGACCTTGCTTCTCACCAGATTATTATGCAGCATCTGTCTGCAACAGATATTCCGGTGCTTTCAGAAGAAGGAAGAGATCTTTCCTATGAAGAACGTAAGAATTGGTCCAGCCTATGGATTGTGGATCCTATCGATGGCACCAAAGAATTCATTAAAAAGAATGGTGAGTTTACGGTCAATATTGCCCTGGTTAGAGATCAAAAACCTGTACTGGGAGTCATTTATGTTCCCGCACTTCGGGAATTGTATTATGCTTCGGAAGAAGCCGGTTCCTACAAAGTAGATAACGTTGTTGATTTCGACGGAATGGAAAGTCTGGAAGCTTCCGCAGTAAAACTTCCGAAGAAAAATAAGAATAAAAGTTTTACCGTTGTTGCTAGTAAATCTCACCTTTCCGAAGAAACCAAAGACTATATTGAAAAGCTGAAAGATGGGCATGGAAAAGTAGAAAGCATCTCCAAGGGCAGTTCTTTAAAGCTTTGTATGGTAGCCGAAGGTAAGGCAGATGAGTATCCGCGTTTTGCTCCTACCATGGAGTGGGATACGGCAGCAGGACAGGCGATCTGTACTTTTGCCGGCAAAACCGTATATGATCATAAAACCGGAAAGGAAATGTTGTACAATCGCGAAAACCTGCTGAATAACTGGTTTCTGGTGAAATAGCTAGCTTTGCAGCGAGGCGATCTAAAATATAGAAAATGAAAGGAATTATTCTTGCCGGAGGATCAGGCACCCGGTTGTATCCTATTACCAAAGGGGTTTCCAAGCAACTGCTGAATGTGTATGACAAACCCATGATCTATTATCCGCTTTCGGTCCTGATGCTGGCCGGGATCAGGGAAGTTTTGATCATTACGACCCCGGAGGATCGCAGCAATTTTGAAAAACTGCTGGGTGATGGGAAGGACCTGGGCATGGACTTTCAATATGCGGTACAGGAGTCACCAGATGGTCTGGCGCAGGCTTTTATCATTGGAGAAGAATTCATAGATGGTGATGATGTTGCTTTGATCCTGGGAGATAATATTTTCTACGGACATGGGTTTACAAGTTTACTTCGGAAGTCGGTCGCTACGGTCGAACAGGAGCAGAAAGCCGGAGTTTTTGGATACTATGTCAACGAGCCATCGAGGTATGGAGTCGCAGAATTCGATACTGAAGGAAATGTACTCAGCGTGGAAGAGAAGCCGGAATTACCAAAATCCAATTATGCGATCGTAGGACTGTACTTTTTCCCAAATTCGGTTGTGGAAGTCGCAAAAAATGTAAAGCCTAGCAAACGTGGGGAACTGGAGATCACTTCGGTGATCCAGTCATATCTGGAGGATCAAAATTTGAAAATGGAGATCATGCACAGGGGTTACGCCTGGCTGGATACGGGAACTCATGAATCTATGCTGGAAGCAGGGAATTTTATTCATACCCTGGAAAAAAGACAGGGACTTAAAGTAGCCTGCCTGGAAGAGATCGCTTATGAAAAAGGTTATATCAGCAAGCAGGATCTGGCACAACTGGCAGAAAAACTGGGGAAATCATCCTATGGAGAATATTTATTAAAGAGAGCGGGACAATGAGCAATCTAAACAAAACGATCCTGGTTACCGGTGGTGCAGGTTTTATAGGGTCTAATTTTATAGCCTATTACCTGGAGCAAAATCCGGAACAGCATATTATTAACCTGGATGCGCTTACCTATGCGGGTAATCTCGAGAATCTTAGCGAAGTGGAATCCAACCCTCGCTATCAATTTATAGAAGGCGACATCCGCAACCGTGAACTGCTGGAAAAGATCTTTCAGGAAAATCATATAACCGGAGTGATACATTTTGCGGCGGAATCTCACGTAGATAATTCGATTAGCAATCCGGGTGTTTTTATCGAAACCAATGTGAACGGAACATTTAATCTTCTGGACGTCGCCTTCAAAACCTGGATGAAAGCGCCTTTTGAATACAGAGAGGAATATAGAGATTGTAGATTCCATCATATTTCAACAGATGAGGTGTATGGAAGTCTTGGGGAAATCGGGTATTTTACTGAAGAAACCCCCTATGCTCCAAATTCTCCTTATTCGGCTAGCAAGGCAGCTTCAGATATGGTGGTGCGCAGTTATCATCATACGTATGGAATGAATACGGTCATTACGAATTGCTCCAATAATTTCGGACCAAAACAGCATAAAGAAAAATTGATTCCTACTATCGTTCGCAAAGCCCTGAGCGGAGATGATATTCCCATTTATGGTAACGGAAAAAATGTGCGTGACTGGTTATATGTTTTGGATCATGTAAAAGCGATTAGTCTGGTTTATGCGGAAGGCAAAACAGGCGAAGTGTATAATATTGGAGGTGATACAGAAATGCAGAATATAGAGCTTGCTCATAAGATCTGCAAATTGCTGGATGAACTTAAACCGAAGGATTCCGGAAGTTACAGTGAACAGATCACCTTTGTAAAGGATCGGGCGGGTCATGATCTAAGATATGCCATCGACGCCGGGAAGATGAAGTCACAATTAAACTGGAAACCAGTTTCAGAATTTGAAGAAGCTTTGATAATTACGATACACTCCTTAACCTAAAAATAATATAGGTCAGTCAGATAGTTGATCTCTATTTTTAAGATAAAATTAATATCATATTATCATCTATATCCAGTATTCTTTACTGAATCTTTAAAAATCTGCAATTAGGAACAACTGAGGGGAAAATCCCCTCGATTCATCGTTAAAATTTTAACAACTTAAATTTTCACAAGGCGATAAACGAACCTAATTTTGCTGTTTCTAATCAACCTGAAACCACTTACCCTACTTATGTGTCTTTGGTCGATCCCGACTAAGAATTTTTCCTCAGGTATTATTTAAAATTTTTTTACGGGAGTTACTTTATGTGACTCACGGCGGCGAAGCCCTGTTTTCAAATTAATACATATTAAATTTAATGTTTACGGAACAACCGAGAATAGCTGTGATAGGCCTGGGATATGTAGGACTCCCATTAGCGAGATTATTTGCAACCAAATATCCTGTAGTAGGATTAGATATCAATTTAAAGAGAGTTGAAGAACTAAGAAAGGGTCATGATGCTACTTTAGAAGTGGAGGATGACGTTCTACAAAGTGTACTTTTAAAAACTTATCCTTTCGCAGCTAAACCTTCTTTGCATTTACAACTAAATGATTCTGGGGTAAATGGATTCGAGTCTGGTGACGATGAACTTGCAGAGCAGGAGAGTAAACAAGGTGACAGGATTTTGCCAGCTTTAGATAAAGGGGAAAAACTAAAAGTACTCAACGTTGATCCGGAGCAGCATTTTACTCAACCACCACCTCGATTTAGTGAGGCTATGCTAGTTAAAAAACTTGAGGAAGAGGGTGT
>NZ_CAJWRQ010000140.1 GCF_913046405.1 uncultured Christiangramia sp. | reverse complement strand
TACAGCCACAACCGGAAACTCCGCAAGCAGCAGCGCTATCCTTTTTCTTGGAACCGCCAACAAAGGAAGGCTTCCAGATAAAACGCGTGACCACGTAACCCAGAGCTATCAAAAAGGTAATTAAGACCAATATTTCCTGAAGTATTTCCATATCAATTCAGTCGTTTTATAATTCTAAACTTACTATTATTTCAGTACCTGGAATGCAATAAGTGCGACTACATAAGCAAAAGCAGTCATGATCACCAATTGTAAAACAGGCCATTTCCAGGTATTTGTTTCTCGCTTTACTATGGCCAGCGTACTCATACACTGCATCGCAAAGGCATAAAAAAGCAATAAGCTTATACCACTGGCAAATGTAAATAATGGTCCGCCCAGGACAGGGTTGGTTTCTGCGGCCATTCGGTTTTTGATGGTTTCCTCTTCGTCACTTCCAACACTATAGATAGTTGCCAGGGTTCCTACGAAAACCTCTCTTGCAGCAAAGGAACTTATAATTGCGATCCCGATTTTCCAGTCGTAACCTAACGGAGCAACGGCAGGCTCTATTCCACGTCCCATAATACCTATATAGGAGTTCTTCAGTTTATAGGAAGCGATTGCTTCTTCTACACTTTCATCCTCTACATTCTCATTGTTCTCATACTGAGCGGTGACAATCTCTTCAGCATTGTTAAAATCATCTCCGGGACCGTAACTGGCCAGCACCCATAGAATTACAGAAATAGCTAATATGATCTTTCCGGCACCAAAAACAAAAGATTTCGTCTTTTCAACCACATTGATCGCAACATTCTTGGCCATAGGAAGCTTATAATTAGGCATTTCTATGACGAAGTAAGATTTTGTACTGGTCTTTAATATTTTATTCAGTAACCACGAGGAAAAAATAGCCATTCCGAATCCAAGCAAATAAAGGATCATCAAGGTTAATCCCTGGTAATTGAAACCAAAGAAACTCTCATTTGGAATTACCAATGCGATAATGATAAGATAAACCGGTAATCTTGCAGAGCAGGTGGTAAAGGGAACAACTAAAATAGTGATCAGTCTTTCTTTCCAGTTCTCAATATTCCTGGTAGCCATTACTGCCGGAATTGCACAGGCCGTTCCTGAAACCAATGGCACCACACTTTTCCCACTAAGACCAAAACGTCTCATGATCCGGTCCATTAAAAAGACCACCCGGCTCATATAACCAGATTCTTCCAGAATGGAAATGAATAGGAATAAAAATGCGATCTGCGGAATAAATATAACGATCCCTCCAAGCCCGGGAACAATTCCTTCTGAAATTAAACTGGTAAAAGAGCCCGGAGGCAGGGTGTTTTTCGTCCATTCACTTAGCGAAGCAAATGCGGCATCGATCATATCCATAGGATAGCTCGACCAGCTATAGATCGCCTGGAAAATTAGAAGTAAGATTCCGAAGAAAATAACATATCCCCAGACTTTATGAGTTAAAATACGGTCAAATCGAGATCGAAGATCTGTAGCTGCATTTTTGTCTACGGTCATCGTCTCCTTCAGCACACCGTTAATGAACTGGTATCTTAAAATTGTTTCTTTCTGCTGAAGCCTCTTCAGGTCACTTACAGATTTCGTATTAAAATCTGAACTTCGGCTGATCTCGCCCCGGTTTATATTTCCGAAGTTGACATCCTGAGTGATTACCAGCCAGAGTTTGTATAAAGATTGATTAGGAAAGGTCTTGCGTAAGTTTCCGAAGTATTCAGGATCGATCACAGATGCATTTACACAGGGATCTACCGTCATATGACGAAAGTTGATGATTAATTCCTTTAGCTCTTCAATACCCATGTTTTTACGGGCACTTACAAGCGCGATCCTGGTCTTTAAGCGTTCTTCCAGTAATTTAATGTCCAGGCTAATCCCCTTTCGATCCATCCTGTCTGCCATGTTAATCGCAAGAATGGTAGGAATTCCAAGGTCTTTGATCTGGGTGAACAACAGTAAATTCCGCTTAAGATTTTCGACGTCACTCACTACAACGGCAACATCTGGATAATCTTTATCGTTTTTATTGAGAAGCAGTTCTATGACGACATTTTCATCTACAGAACTGGCGTTTAAACTATAAGTGCCTGGAAGGTCAAGAATATGAGCTTTTAATCCACGTGGAAGTTTACAGATCCCTTCCTTTTTCTCAACGGTAATCCCAGGATAATTCCCAACCTTCTGGTTGAGTCCGGTAAGCTGATTGAAAACAGAGGTCTTTCCAGTATTGGGATTTCCTATTAAAGCAACATTAATTTGCTTTCCCATATTAGCCTATTAATTCGATTTCTATAAGCAAAGCAGTTTCTTTTCTAATGGCCAGATGACTTCCATTTATGTTTAAATACATAGGGTCATGGAATGGCGCAGTTTGAACAAGTTCTACTTCATTTCCAGGAAGGCAACCCATTTCGAGCAATTTCAGGGGGACCATATCTGTAGAGAATTCTTTAATGATTCCGCGTTGGCCTCGCCTAAGATTTGCAACCGTCACCTTCATTTTTATTTAGATTGATTTTAAACAAGGCAAAAGTAATGGAATTTGGCCCAATACAAAAGATTAGCCTTAAATAATTAGCGATCCTCTTTCTTCAGTATTTCAATATCGTGCATGAGATCTTCTATAGCTTCCGGCTGCGTACCGTCGTAAAAACCTCTAATTTGTTTCTTTTTATCTACCAGCACGAAATTTTCAGTATGAATCATATCGTATTTACCACCATCGCCGGTGGATTTAGTAGCCAGGTAAGATTTTCGAGCCAGATCATAGATCTGCTTTTTATCACCCGTCACCAGGTTCCATTTTTCATCGAGCACACCTTTTTCTACGGCATATTCTTTTAGGACAGGAACGCTGTCGGTTACAGGAAATACAGTATGGGAAAGTAGTAAAATGTCCTCATCATCTTTTATTTTTTCCTGGATCTCGATCATATGATCTGTCATGATCGGGCAAATGGTAAGGCAGGTGGTAAAAAAAAAGTCGGCTACATAGATCTTATCGTTATAAAATTCTTCAGTAATAGTATCCCCATTTTGATTAATGAGTTTAAAATCTGCGATCTTATGATATTTTCTAACAAATTGAACAGTGGTATCCACCAGTTCAGCATTCACCATATCTGGTTGAAAAACGGGTAATCGCTCCTCAGGTTTTAGTAAAGTATAAATGAAATACATGATGATGACCGAAAGAACAGCCAGTACAATGGCAAAAGGTTTATAGCGGGCAAAGAACTTAAGCATTGGCGCAATTTTTTACAAAGTTATGGCCTGAGCTTCAATTAGTCCAATTTCTTCTGCGGAATTTTTCAAGGTGGATTACTAGATCAAACTAAACTTTCCTAGATGCTTTTAAAAACTTACTTTTGTGCGATTTAAAATTTGAAGTTAGCTGATGGATCCATTTCTAGTAAAAGCCATACAATTAATATTAAGCCTTTCCTTACTTATTGTTCTCCACGAATTAGGTCATTTTATTCCGGCCAAATTATTTAAGACCAGAGTTGAAAAGTTCTACCTGTTCTTTGATGTGAAATTTTCATTACTTAAGAAAAAGATTGGTGAAACCACTTATGGAATTGGTTGGTTACCGCTTGGAGGATATGTGAAGATTGCGGGAATGATCGATGAGAGTATGGACAAGGAACAAATGTCCAAACCTCCACAACCCTGGGAATTTAGAAGCAAGCCGGCATGGCAGCGATTAATCATCATGCTGGGTGGTGTAACAGTAAATCTTGTTCTTGGTTTTCTTATTTACATGATGATCATGTTCGTTTGGGGATCTGCTTACGTAGGGCCAGATGAAATGCCAGATGGATTTGCAGTGATCGATGATTTCAAGGAATATGGTTTCGAAGATGGAGACAGGATTCTTGAGGTAAATGGAAATGAGTTCCAGAATAGCCTGGATATCAATAAGCATCTTTTTATGAGAGATGTTCAGAATATTACTGTATTACATCAGGATGGTTCAGAAGAAACTATTGAGGTTCCGGAAGAAATAGGGACACAGATGTTCGAAAAAGGAATTATGCAGCCATTTGTTCCAATTCAGTCTGCAGTACTGGATACGGTTATCGCTGAACATGCTGCATCAAAAGCCGGTCTTAAGAAAGGCGACAGCATTATTAGTCTGAATGATGTGGAGATAGGTTACTGGCACGAAATCGCTCCTGCTTCCTTTGAAAACAAGGAAAAGACTATAGAAGTTGTTTTTGAACGAAATGGGGAAATCATGAGCACAGAGGTCACTCCAGATGAGGATGGATACCTGGGTGTTGGACCAGCCTCAGAGATTGAGATCAAACGCAATAAGTACGGTCTTAGCGAAAGCATAAGCAAAGGATTTGATTACGGTTACTGGACATTAAGAGATTATGTGTACCAGTTCAAATATGTATTTACAAAAAAGGGAGCTACGCAACTTGGAGGATTCGGAGCCATTGGAGGTTTGTTCCCAGATTCCTGGAACTGGTTCGGGTTCTGGAATACCACGGCCTTACTTTCAATTATCCTTGCATTTATGAATATCCTGCCAATTCCTGCACTGGATGGTGGACATGTGATGTTTCTGTTGTATGAAATGATTACAGGTAGAAAGCCAAATGATAAGTTTATGGAGATCGCCCAGATGGCTGGTTTCTTCTTATTGATAGCGCTGGTGCTTTATGCAAATGGAAATGATATCTACCGCTGGTTATTTGAATAATCTCTGCGGAGGAATTTATAGTATAAAACAGTCCTTTTGGGCTGTTTTTTTTGTCTAAAATCATCTGTGTAAAAATAAAATTCATCATTACTGAAAATTTTATCGATCTGTAATTAATTGACTTTCTGAAGGATTCGTATTCGAAGTAAAATTCTTCGAAAAAAATCTGAAATTTGTTTTGACAGCATTTAAAAATTGATTTATATTTGCAACCGCTTTCAAAGCAAAACATTCCTCCTTAGCTCAGTTGGTTAGAGCATCTGACTGTTAATCAGAGGGTCCTTGGTTCGAGCCCAAGAGGAGGAGCTTAGTAAAGACAAGCCATTCAAGAAATTGAATGGCTTTCTTTTTTTAGTGGGTACAACATAGGTACAACAAATTAAATCTCTTTCTTTATTTTTCTTTTGGCTATATTTAATAGGTTGAAGCAGTTGTTGCCATGGAAAAATTTATTCTTAACGCCGGTAAAGCACTCGCGAGGTGGAGATCAGGAATAGATTATTTCCTGGAAGAGAAAGTACAAGGGAAACCCTTAAACCTAATTCTTTTTATCCTGTCTACTTTCATTGTCTTTGTTTTAAGCTTCAGCCTTTTCTTTGGTATTCGCTCAATTATTGATAACTCTTTTATTTTTCTGATCCTTTTTGGTATCATGCTTTTGATCCTCATCTGGCTGGCCATTTTTCACGAATCAAACAAACATCTTGAAACAGATCGGCATGATTTCCGGGTAGAATCCATTAAAACGTCCAGGATACGTTTCGAATTGATCAATCTTGATAAGGAATCTGAAAAAGTTTTATATCTGTAGGT
The DNA here is from genome assembly GCF_913046405.1 of uncultured Christiangramia sp. Lineage (GTDB taxonomy): Bacteria > Bacteroidota > Bacteroidia > Flavobacteriales > Flavobacteriaceae > Christiangramia > Christiangramia marina. Next base: position 126 of record NZ_CAJWRQ010000140.1, on the reverse strand, counting down.
AAACTACATCTACCAATTCCAAAAATTATTCTCCCTTCAGTTAAATGATCGAGAAATGCAATACGCTCAGCTACATGAAAAGGATGGTGAAAAGGTAAACTAATCATTGAAGTACCTAATTTTATT
>NZ_CAJWRQ010000139.1 GCF_913046405.1 uncultured Christiangramia sp. | reverse complement strand
CTTCTTCTGTAGAACCTCTAATACTAATAGGTGCGTTATAAACTGCTTGAAGCCACGGTCTTTTCTCTAAGGAGATAGGTGCACCTTTATGTCTTATCGCAAATTCGGTAAACTCATACGGAGTCATCGCAAGTTGTTCGGGAGTATATATGGCCTCAGAATTAGACATTGACATAGATCCCCTAGTTCAGATTCTTTTTAAGGTTAGCGGAGGTAGGCTTATTAATGAAGCAAATAATGGAAGCAAGATCATTGGTGTCGTTTCGCAGAAGGATGAGGAAGTAGAGAATCCAACTTCTAAGGATATTAATAAGGTTGGAGTAGTTGCACGTATTCTAAGGGTGTTAAAAATGCCTGATGGAAATACAACAGTAATTATTCAGGGTAAAAAACGCTTCCAGATCACCCAGGTGGTGACCGAAGAACCTTATATGAATGCTACCGTTGCTGAGGTTCCTGATAATCGTCCTGAGCAGGATAATGCTGAATTTGGAGCGATCATAGAGTCAATCAAGGATCTTGCGCTTCAAATTATCAAAGGGAGTCCAAATATTCCTTCGGAAGCTTCTTTTGCGATCAAGAACATAGAAAGTAATTCTTTCCTGATCAATTTTGTTTCTTCCAATATGTCTCTATCCGTTTCTGAAAAGCAGAAGTTACTGGAGATGAACGATCTTAAGGAGCGAGCACTTTCCACGCTGAAGCATATGAATACGGAGAACCAGAAACTGGAACTCAAAAATGACATTCAGAGTAAGGTTCAAAGTGATATGAGCCAACAGCAGAGAGAGTATTTCCTTCACCAGCAAATGAAGACGATCCAGGAAGAACTTGGTGGTGTTTCTCACGAAGGTGAAATTGTGGAAATGCGTGACCGCGCTAAAGACAAACAATGGGATGAGGATGTTAAGAATCATTTTGAGAAAGAACTTTCCAAAATGCAACGTATGAATCCGCAGGTTGCAGAATATTCCATACAAAGAAATTACCTGGACCTGTTCCTGGATCTTCCATGGAACGAGTTCAGTAAAGATAAATTTGATCTAAAAAGAGCCAAGAAAATTCTTGACAGGGATCATTATGGTCTTGATGATGTAAAAAGAAGGATCATTGAATACCTTGCAGTTTTAAAGCTGCGTAATGATATGAAATCTCCAATTTTATGTCTTTACGGACCTCCAGGAGTTGGTAAAACTTCTCTTGGAAAGTCGGTAGCAGAAGCACTGGGCAGAGAATATGTCAGGATTTCTCTGGGTGGCCTACGAGATGAAGCAGAGATACGCGGACATAGAAAAACCTACATTGGTGCTATGCCAGGTAGAATTATTCAAAGTTTGAAGAAAGCTGGAACCAGTAATCCTGTTTTTGTTCTGGATGAGATCGACAAATTAAGTATGGGAAATGCGGGAGACCCTTCTTCAGCATTACTCGAAGTACTGGATCCTGAGCAGAATTCAGAATTTCATGACAACTTCCTTGAAATGGGATTTGATCTATCCAAGGTAATGTTTATCGCTACCTGTAATTCCTTGAATACGATTCAGCCGGCACTAAGAGACCGAATGGAAATTATCAACGTAACAGGTTATACCATTGAGGAGAAAGTAGAGATCGCAAAAAGACATTTACTTCCGAAGCAATTAGAAGAACACGGTCTAACTGCAGAACACCTCAAAGTGGGTAAAAAACAACTTGAGAAAATTGTTGAAGGTTATACTAGGGAATCTGGAGTGCGATCTCTGGAGAAACAAATAGCCAAAGTAGTTAGATACGCAGCCAAGAACATTGCGATGGAAGATGAATATAATATCAAATTGAACGATGAAGATATTATTGAAATTCTTGGAAGTCCTAAAATGGAGCGGGATAAATATGAAAACAATGATGTTGCAGGTGTAGTTACCGGACTTGCCTGGACCCAGGTAGGTGGTGATATTTTGTTTATCGAATCTATTCTCTCTAAAGGCAAAGGAAACCTTAGTATTACCGGAAACCTTGGGAAAGTGATGAAGGAATCGGCCACCATTGCTATGGAATATATCAAAGCGAATGCAGACGATCTTGGAATAGATGCTTCAATTTTTGAAAAGTACAATGTACACATACACGTTCCGGAAGGGGCAACCCCGAAGGATGGTCCAAGTGCAGGTATCACCATGCTTACTTCTCTGGTATCGCTATTTACTCAGAAGAAGGTGAAGAAGAGTATTGCCATGACCGGCGAGATCACCTTAAGAGGAAAGGTTCTTCCTGTTGGCGGAATCAAAGAGAAGATCCTGGCAGCCAAGAGAGCCAGAATCAAAGAACTTATTCTTTGTGAAGAAAATAAGCGTGATATTGAGGAGATCAAGGACGAATATTTAAAAGGTCTAACCTTTCATTATGTAAGGGATATGAGCGATGTCATAAATATTGCCATTACCAAGCAGGCGGTAAAGAACGCTAAGAAGTTATAGATCCAGAAAAAGCCCCGAAAGGGGCTTTTCTTATATATAATGATGAGGTAAAGGCTTTAAAAATTTACCTTTGTAATTCGAAGTTTCAAGTATATGAGTAAAAAAATAACAATCGCTATTGATGGCTTTTCTTCCACAGGTAAAAGCACTGTTGCAAAAGGACTGGCAAAAAAATTAAATTATGTATATGTGGATACCGGTGCCATGTACCGCGCGGTAACTTTGTATATGATGCGAAAGCTGTTCGTCTCTGATACTAATTTTGATCAAGAAGCAATTATCAGGCATCTTCCTTTTGTGAGTTTGAAATTTGTTTTCAACGAACAGAAAGGTTTTGCTGAAATGTATCTTAATGGTGAAAATGTCGAGAAGGAAATTCGATATATGGAAGTTTCGGAACAGGTGAGTAAAGTTGCAGCTGTACCTGATGTAAGAAAATTACTCGTAGACCAGCAGCAGGAAATGGGAAAAGAAAAGGGTGTTGTGATGGATGGTCGCGATATAGGGACCGTAGTTTTTCCAGATGCTGAACTGAAAATCTTTATGACAGCTTCTACTGAAAAAAGAGCCCAACGAAGATATGATGAGCTTATTGAAAGAGGTGATGAAGTGGAATTTGACGCGGTCTTGAAAAATGTAAAGGATCGTGATTTTATGGATTCTACTCGCGAAGATTCACCGCTTATAAAGGCTGATGATGCTGTGGAATTCGATAATTCAGACCTGGATCTTCAAGAGCAATTCGACCAGATATTAAAAATTGTAGAAGACAGATTGTATGAATAAATGTCTGAGAACAGAGGCATAAGTAAATCGGTACTGTATTTAATGTCTGCCAGTGCCGGTTTGGTAGTAGCCAATAATTACTACAATCAACCCTTATTAAATTTAATTGCGATTGACTTCGGCGTTTCTGAAGCAGCAGTGAGTAATGTTCCATTATTTACTCAGCTTGGATATGCCTTTGGATTATTATTTATAATTCCGTTAGGAGATAAATTTTCCAGGAAGAAAATGGTGATGGTAGACTTTATTGTGATCATTATTAGTCTTCTCGCTATGGCAATAGCTCCGAGTTTACCAATTTTAATATTCTCAGGATTTGTTGTTGGCTTTTCTTGCGTGGTGCCCCAGGTATTTGTGCCTATGGCGGCGCAGTTAGCAAACCCGGAAAACAGGGGTAGTGCCATTGGTACCGTAATGAGTGGATTACTTATTGGAATTCTGGGAAGTAGATTCATTAGTGGTTACGTAGGGGAATATTTTGGCTGGCGTGCCATGTATTATGGCGCAACCGGCATGATGCTAATACTTTGGTTACTTCTAAAATTGAAGTTACCAGAACTTCAACCCGATTTTAAAGGGTCCTACAAACAACTCATGCAATCTACCTGGCATTATTTCAAAACCGAAAGTCCGGTGCGACTTGCTGCGGTGAGAGGAGGACTTGGATTTGCAGGTTTCAGCGCCTTCTGGACTACTTTGGTTTTTGTAATGGAAGATAATTTCAATTATGGAAGCGGTATCGCCGGAGCATTCGGGTTGCTGGGAATAGGAGGGGCATTGGCGGCCACTGTAATTGGTAAACTCAGCGACCGTATGAAAAAGAACAATTTGATCACTCTGGCCACCCTTATCATGCTCTTAGCCTGGGTGATTTTCGAGTTTTCAGGCAATTCGATAATAGGTATGGTAATAGGAGTCCTTTTGGTAGATATGGGCTTGCAATCGCTGCACATTACGAATCAGAATATTATTTTTTCCAGGAATCAGGATGCACGCAATCGAATAAATACGATCTATATGGTAGGATACTTTGCTGGCGGTGCACTGGGAACCATAACGGGAGCATATGCCTGGGAGCTTTTCCATTGGGAAGGAGTGGCAACTCTAGGTCTTTTTTACACGATACTCATTTTAATTACACACATCTTTTTCAAGAAAACTACATCTGCTTAAAAATAGAGGAGTAGGGGGTTTGAATTATATAAATTAAGTTGTATTTTTGCACTCCTTTTTGGCAGAATACCGGGAATCCAAAAAGGGTTGAAAATCAAAACTATAAACAACTTCTGTAGTTTCTGTTTTGCTGAAAGATTTCCGAAGAAACACAGAATACAAATTTAGGAGTCAGTAATGGCTGAAGAAAACACAAACAAAGAATCTCAGGAAATCGAAGTACAAGATGTTGCCGGTATGGCAAATGAGTCTCAACCTGACGCAGAAACGCAACAGGCAAACCCTGAGAAATTTCTAGAAGAATTTAACTGGCACAACTACGAAGAAGGTATTGATCCTATCGACGATAAGAAGCTGGAAGAATTTGAAAAATTAGTAGCTGAAAATTTCGTTGACACTTTAGATGACGAGGTTGTAACAGGAAAAGTAATTAATATTACAGATCGTGATGCAATCATAGATATCAATGCAAAGAGTGAAGGTGTTATTTCTTTAAACGAATTTCGTTACAACCCAGATCTTAAAGAAGGTGATGAAGTAGAAGTGCTTATCGACGTTCGTGAAGATTCTACTGGTCAGTTAATCCTTTCTCACCGTAAGGCGAGAGTGATCAAGGCATGGGAAAGAGTGAACACTGCACATGATGAAAGTCTTGTTGTAAATGGATTTATTAAATGTCGTACTAAAGGTGGTATGATCGTAGACGTATTTGGTATCGAAGCTTTCCTTCCAGGATCGCAGATCGATGTGAAACCAATTCGTGATTACGATGCTTACGTAGGTAAGAACATGGAATTCAAAGTTGTGAAGATCAACCACGAGTTTAAGAACGTTGTTGTTTCTCACAAAGCGCTTATCGAAGCAGATATCGAAGAGCAGAAGAAAGAGATCATTGGACAGCTTGAAAAAGGTCAGGTACTTGAAGGTACTGTCAAGAACATTACTTCTTACGGTGTATTCGTTGACCTTGGAGGTGTTGATGGACTTGTTCATATTACAGACCTTAGCTGGTCTAGAATCAACCATCCAAATGAGATCGTTGAACTAGATCAAAAACTTAACGTTGTAATTCTTGATTTTGATGAGTCTAAGTCTAGAATCCAATTAGGTCTTAAGCAACTTAGCCAGCACCCATGGGATGCTCTTAGCGAAGAACTTAAGGTTGGTGACAACGTGAAAGGTAAAGTAGTCGTAATCGCAGATTACGGTGCATTTATTGAAGTTGCTGAAGGTGTTGAAGGTCTTATCCACGTTTCTGAAATGTCCTGGAGCA
>NZ_CAJWRQ010000138.1 GCF_913046405.1 uncultured Christiangramia sp. | reverse complement strand
GGCTAATGGTTTTCTGGGTGTTGATGGGATCGATGTGGTCATTCTTTACCCAAAAGAAAAGGTGAGTGAAATTCAGGAGAAACAATTAACCACTCTGGGACGAAACATACAGGCGATCGAAGTTGATGGAAATTTTGATGATTGCCAGGGAATGGTAAAAAAAGCTTTTCTCGATAGTGAAATCACAGATCGCCGGCAACTTACCTCAGCGAACTCGATCAACCTGGCTAGATGGTTACCTCAAATGTTCTATTACTTCCTTGCCTACAGGCAGTTAGAAACAAAAAATAAGGTAGCTTTTTCAGTGCCAAGTGGAAATTTTGGAAATATTTGTGCAGGACTACTGGCAAAAAAGATGGGGTTACCTATAGATACATTTGTCGCGGCTAATAATGCCAATGATACCATAACCAGGTTTATGGAATCTCAGAATTACCAGGCAAAACAGAGTGTTCAAACCATTTCGAATGCTATGGATGTTGGTGATCCCAGCAACTTTGTTCGTATCCTGGAATTATTCGGGAATCACTTTGAAGATCTCAAACAACATTTGATGGCTATGAGTTATACCGACTCCGAGACTAATAAAGCAATTAGATTGGTTTATGAAGAACATAATTATTTAATGGATCCTCATGGCGCGGTTGGTTATTTGGGGCTCAAAGACTTTCTAAACATAAATCCGGAATATAGCGGAGTGTTTTTAGAAACAGCGCATCCTGTGAAATTCCAGGAAACTGTAGAAAAAGCTTCTGGAGCAAAAGTAGTTATGCCGGATTCTATAGCAGGAATTCTGGATAAAAAGAAGAAATCCTTTCAGCTAAGCACGTATGCAGAGCTGAAAGAATTTCTTCTGGAAGATTATTAATATTAGAATGTAATAAATTTTTCTAATTAACCTTGTTCAGGGTTATACTTCCTATACAATTCTCAGCAGGTCCGCAGGGATCAAAATTAAATATTAAAGTATTTTGTTCCAGTATTATGTTGAAACTCCATTCTACTTCTTGTTCATTTAAACTTAATTCCTGCAGAGATTGAAGAGCTCCAGAATCATCTTGAGAAATCCATCTATCAGAAATTAAAGAAAGTCGGTTGTTATTGATAGTATAGCTTCCGAGTTCCTTGAACATATAACCGGTAATCTCTGAACTTTCAATAGCTCGAATGAAAGTATAACTTTCGAACTTACTTGCCTTCAGGAATTTATATTGAATCACAGATTCGTAGTTCAAATTTTCATCCAGTTCATCAAACTCATTAGAATCTACTATAGTGGTCTTTTCCCAAACGCCTTCAATTGCAGTGTCTGATATAGTTTCGTCATCACTAGAGCATCCAGTAAGAAATAGAACGGTGAGTAATATCAAAAATTTTTTCATAAGATATACTTGTTTCTTATTAGATGCTTCAACATGAATATAGTTGCGTTAGAATTTAATATTTAGCCGACTGATCCTTTGCAGGCAGTGTATTATTGATAAAATTGCGTAGATCATCATTCGCTTTTTGAAGGTCTTCGCTTCTTAGGTACATCATATGTCCGCTTCGGTAACCTTTAAAACTAAGACGATCCTTCAATCTGCCACTTTGATCCAGTTGCCACATGCTGTATTTGGCATTGAAATAGGTGGTAGCCCCATCGAAGTAACCAGATTGAATTAGAACATCCAGATTAGGGTTTTGCGCCATTGCCTGTCTTAGCATCTCTCCGGAATTATTTCCACTACGATCCCACGGGTGAACAGGGCCGAACATAAAGTACTTCAAATCAGTATTGAACTGAAGATCATTTCGTAAATAATGATTGATCGCCGGAGTGAATGAATGTAACCATGAAGTCAACTCTGAATTGTAATCTGGAGAATTTCCTGAATTCTTCGCGTCCAGACCTTTGTAACGAGAATCCAGTCGGCCAACGGTGTAACCTTCTTTGTCTCTTAAAAGTTCTTTCCAGAAATATTGAAAAGGTACTTCCATATTATTCTGAAGAATGACTTCCTTTTTTATACCGGAGTATTCAGCCATTTTCTCTGCGACTTCGTTCTTTTTTTCAGTGTCTGCAAAACCACCTTTCATAAGAACCGGCAAAAGCTCGTTGATCGCATAAGATTCTACTTCGGGTAATAGCTCTTCAAGATCTTTTTGTTGTAATTCTGAAGGTAGCATTTTATGATACCACGCGGCCGCGGCAAAGTAAGGAAGCCTGTTTGCCACTTCAACCGGACCTTCCCGATCTATTCCAATTTCAGTAGGAGATACCAGGATCACGCCGTTTAAGTACATCCACTGACTATTTTGCAATTCGAGAGCCAGTCCAGATACGCGAGTGGTACCATAACTTTCACCAATAAGATATTTTGGTGATAACCATCTATTCTTCCTGGTTACAAAAGTACTTAGCCACTCAGCGAGGTAGGTGATATCTGCCTGTACGCCAAAAAATCGTTCTCTATCAACCTTACCTTCAGCATCTGGAATAGGTCTTGAAAAACCTGTATTTACGGGATTCACATAAACGATATCTGCCACGTCCAGAATTGAGTGCGGATTTTCTTTAATTCCGTATGGTTGTACCGGAAAACCCTCATCATCGATCTTCAAAACCCTTGGACCGGTATAGGCAATATGCATCCAAACGGAAGCTGAACCGGGTCCACCATTGAAAGAAATAACCAATGGACGGTCTTCAGTATTATTTACATTTTTACGCTTATAATAGGTGTAAAATAGGCTTGCAATAGGAGTTCCGCTTTCATTCCAGAGAGGCATCATACCAGTTTCCGCAGTATAGTCAATAGATTTCCCATTTATTCTTACTGAATGACTGGTAGTCACCATGGTGTCCTGTGGAATCTCGACTTTTTGTGCAATGCCGATGTAAGAAAAGAATGATAATGCGAGAAACAGTAATTGTATTTTTTTCATATTTGATTTAAGTATTTCTGCTGAACAGCATATTAATTTACTTGAAAGAAAGTTGATCATTAAGATGGTTGATATTGGTTGGATGCCCAAACAGGTATAATAAATCACCTTGTTCTATAATAGTTTTTGGTGAAATCTCTGTCAAATACCTGCGGTCCCTTTGTATCGCAAGCAAGGTGACCTGAAAGTTCTTTCCAATACCAGAATCTTCGATGGATTTTCCTACGATCTGGCGGTTATCCCGATTCACTTTTAGAGTTACGATTTCCCTGTTCGGAATGTTCAAGTGTTGCAGGGCAGGAGAGTGTGGTCTCTTCTTCATGGATGTCAGCATCTCGTAATCTGAAGATCTAATCTGATTGATAAATTCCTGAATTTCATCAAAAGGAACAAGATATTTTTTAAGAACTCTGGTGAAAATCTCAATGGAAGTTTCAAATTCTTCCGGGATCACTTCGTCTGCTCCCAATCTCAGGACTTCTTCCATTTCTTTGACATATTTGGTACGAACAATAATGGTAGCGGTTTTGGTTAATTGCCTTATCGAAGTAAGCATTTTCCTGGTCGCACCAGCATCTGATATTGCAATTACTATAACCCGGGCTTCCTGCACATGAGCATGCTTGAGAATCGTTGTATTGATGGCATCCCCGAAAATTACGGGTTCTTTAAGTTCTTTTGCTTTATCAAATGCTTCCGGATTTGCATCAATGATCACGTATGGAATTTCAGCCTTTTGAGCTGCTTTAGATATATTGGATCCATTGATACCGTAACCAATAAGAACAAGATGATCCTTCAGATTCTCTTCGGAAAATTCTTCGTCGGCTTTGGTACTTCTCTTAATGTTTTCCAGTCTTTTTCTAACCGCTGGAGGAATTGGTGCTTTCAGAAGTGCATAAGTGATCCTTGGAGCAGATTCTATCAGGAACGGCGTGATTCCCATCGTAATGATAGAAATGGCCAGGAAATACTGGTAAATATTTTCAGGAATAATACCGCTTTCTTTTCCTACTCCGGAAAGCAACAAGGAGAATTCACCAACCTGGAAGAGACTGAAGATGGCCAAAAACATGGTTCTGGCTGGAAACTTCAGAATTAGTACAGTAACTCCAATAACCAGCATTTTCAATAATACAACCGCGAGTACAAGACCAATAATAATCAGGATATTTTCAGCAAAGAAATCCAGATTCAGCAGTGTCCCTACAGAGATAAAGAAAAAGCTGATGAATATTTCTCTAAAGGGTAATACGTTTGCGGTAGCCTGGTGACTGTAATCTGATTCAGAAATAATGAGTCCGGCGAAAAACGCTCCTAAGGCAAGTGATAAACCGACCGTAGAAGTTAACCATGCCACCCCGAAACAAAATACAACGACCGTAAGAATGAATAATTCCTGGTTCTTGGTTTTTACGACCCATCCAAAGATCTTAGGTGCCACATATTGCGCAAGGATGTATACGATCACCAATACCAGTAGGATCTTTAAGACCATGATCCCTATTGTCGTGAGAATATTTGGCGTCTCTCCGGCCAGTAAGGGTGTGAAAAGCATCATGGGAACTACCACAATGTCCTGAAAAATAAGAATTCCCAGACCTATTTTTCCATGCGGTGTGGAGATTTCCCCTTTCTCCTGAAGTAATTTTAAGACGATCGCCGTACTACTTAAACTAAACAGGAAACCCAGGAAAATAGATGTATTTAAAGGTAATCCCAAGGCAGTTGATATTCCGGCAGTGGCAAGAATAGTACCTCCAACCTGTAAACCACCACCAAGAAATATGATCTTCTTGATGGATGCCAGACCTTTTAAAGATAGTTCGATCCCAATTACGAACAGCAGGAAAATAATTCCTATTTCTGAAAGCAATTCTACATCATGCTGCGAACTAATTAAATTAAAAGCATGTGGGCCGGCTATGATTCCAGCAAGAAGAAATCCGAGAATTGCCGGTAGTTTCAACTTCTGGAATACGAGAATGATCACGATCGATAATCCTAGTATAATTACAATATCCTGAAGGATTGGAATTTCCATATTTTGGCTGGTTAATTAGATTTTAAAGATAAAAATAATGCGAGAGCGACTCTAGCATTTAAACAAAAAAAGCGGCAGTAAATACTGCCGCTTTATATGAAATACCTGGATATGATTAACCCTTCAACCAGGCATTTCGCAATTCAATTTTATCGCCATCTGCATTCTGTACTTCGCTTAAAGTCATTTGGGTATCCATAGGTGTAGATACCTTAGCTTTCAATTGCATCTCTTCTTCATTTCGAACAATGGTCATGGTAAAGTCATCTCCTTCTTTCCATTCCTGGGACTTGCGTATGAGTTCATAAACATTCTGGACATTATATTCCTCTCCATTTACGCTTTTGATCACATCCCCGCCTTCAACTCCAAGCTCCTTCAAAAATGTATTAAATTCTGTATCTCCACGGAAAACGATCTGCATAGTTTCCTGGTTTGCGGTAATGTATGGCTGCTGCCCTTTTAAAAAGAAACCAACTTCCGTCATTTGCTCCTGCTCTTCAATTCCGGCTTTTGCAAAAAACTCGTCATAAGGAATCGGTGTTTCACCAGTTACATACTGGTCAAAGAAATTCTGAATTTCAGGATATGTAAGCTCAACGATCGTAGGAATCAATTCATCATCATTAAATGGTTTGTCTTTCCCATATTTTGCGTTCAATTTCTTCATAAGATCCAGAATTCCCATATTTCCACCGCTAAGTTCTCTTAGCCTGATGTCAAGGGCCATACCAATGAGAGCTCCTTTGAGGTAAACATTGTAATAGGAATCTTTATACTCATCTGTAAGTATATTTTCACTCATTACCGTAAATGGAACGGTGTCATCAAATCTTTTCGAAGTTGAAATCTTTTGATT
>NZ_CAJWRQ010000137.1 GCF_913046405.1 uncultured Christiangramia sp. | reverse complement strand
ATGAATTAAGTGAGAACGTAAACACTAAATTTGTGAATATGGATCTTGACTATAAGTATAACGACGAGAATGATCCAAACAGATTTTATTACCGAAGTGACCACTATAACTTCGCGAAAAACAACATTCCGATCATTTTTTACTTTAATGGAACTCATGCCGATTATCACAAAATGACCGATACTCCAGATAAGATCGAATATGACCTGTTGGCTAAACGTGCGCAATTAGTATTTCTTACTGCCTGGGAGATCGCTAACCGTGATGAAAGACTTGTGGTTGATAAACCGATCGAAAAAGATTCAGAATAATTTCTGAATACCATAAAACTAAAAAGCTCCTGTGAAGGAGCTTTTTTAATGCTTTGATCTCAACTTTCGAAATGTTATCTAATTTTTATTCTGAAGCAATGGAACAAATCTGAAGTTCCCATATTCAGTTTTATCAAATTCTTTTGGGGATTTCCGAATAAACAATGTCATGATCTGCACGTCTGTTCCTACCGGGATGACCAGGCGTCCCCCAACCTTTAACTGGCTCAGCAGATCCATTGGAACTTCTGGCGCACCGGCAGTAACAATGATCTTGTCATAAGGTGCATATTCAGGAATTCCTTTATAACCATCCCCAAAACTCAAATATTTGGGTCTGTAACCGATTTTCGACAAAAAGGTTTTGGTCTTTTTATATAATTCCCTTTGTCTTTCAATACTATAGACTTTGGCGCCAAGCAAGCAAAGTACTGCCGTTTGATAACCACTTCCAGTTCCAACTTCCAGCACCTTTTCTCCGGGTTTTAACTCCAGAAGTTCAGATTGAAATGCTACCGTATAAGGTTGTGAAATAGTTTGATCTGCCGCAATGGGGAATGCCTTGTCCTGGTATGCATGATCTTCAAAACTGCTATCCATGAACAGGTGTCGTGGGATCTTTCCAATGGCAGCCAGCACTTTCTTATCGGTGATTCCTTTTTTCTCCACCGTTCTTACTAATTGCTGTCTTTTTCCCTGATGTCTGTAAGTATCTTTCAAGTCCGGTTTGCTTTGTTGCGGGTATAAAATTAGGCAAAGAAGCCGACTATTCCCAAGTAATTTGCACTCCCAATTTGGCCTGTAATTGTAAAGTATTTAATATCAAAATGCTATTTTTGTGAAAAATGCAAAATATATGCTGAAAGCAGGAGTTCTGGGTGCAGGTCATCTTGGGAAAATTCATCTTAAATTATTACAGCAGTCTGATAAATATGATCTCATCGGGTTTTATGATGCGAATGCTGAAAATGCAAAAAAAATTTCAGAAGAATTTGGCTACAAAATGTATGAGAATCTGGATGAACTTATTGCAGATGCAGATGTAATCGATGTGGTTACTCCTACCCTCGCGCATTTTGATGTTGCAAAAAAAGTGATTACTGCCGGTAAACATTTATTTATCGAAAAACCCATTACCAATACCTTCGAGGAAGCAGAAGAACTAATCAAACTTGCTGAAGAGCATGGAGTAAAAGGGCAGGTTGGTCACGTAGAAAGATTCAATCCAGCATTTCAGGCGGTTAAAGATCGCATTGAAAACCCAATGTTCATTGAAGCACATCGTTTAGCTGAATTTAATCCGCGTGGGACAGATGTACCGGTGGTGCTAGACCTTATGATTCACGATATCGATGCGGTGATGAGCGTAGTAAAATCTGAAGTGGTAAAGATCAATGCCAGCGGAGTTTCAGTAATCAGCGACACTCCAGATATCGCGAATGCGCGTATAGAATTTGCAAATGGTTGTGTGGCAAATCTTACCGCGAGCAGGATCTCCATGAAGAATATGAGAAAATCGAGATTCTTCCAGCGTGATGCATATATTTCAGTAGATTTTTTAGAGAAAAAATGCGAGGTTGTAAAAATGAAGGATGCTCCAAAGGATCCAGATGATTTTGCGATGATCCTTCAGAATGCTGAAGGAGTGAAAAAGCAGATCTATTTTGATAATCCAGATGTTTCAGCCAACAACGCCATTCTTGAAGAACTGGAAAGTTTCGCTGAATCAATCCAGAATGATACCGAACCGGTGGTGACCATGCAACAGGCGGCAAATGCCCTTAAAGTTGCCAACCAGGTGATCGCCAATTTTAATATTTAAACTAAAATACAGTTCAGGATGTTTCCGAAGTGAAATAAACCGGAACACTTAAAATCTATATTTCTATGAAAAATATTGCCGTAATAGGAGCCGGAACAATGGGAAATGGGATCGCACATACCTTTGCCCAAAGCGGATATAAAGTACATTTGATCGATATTTCTGAAGATAGCCTGAAACGAGGAATGGATACTATTTCAAAAAACCTTGATCGCATGGTGTCCAAAGAAAAGATCACTGAAGATGACAAAAATGATACCTTATCCAACGTTAGCACTTTTACCAGCATTGCTGAAGGAGTTAAAGGTGTAGACCTTGTTGTAGAAGCTGCCACAGAAAATACAGACCTTAAACTGAAGATCTTTAAGGATCTTGACGCAAATACTGAAGCCAGCACTATCCTGGCAACAAACACCAGTTCTATTTCGATCACCCAGATCGCCGCTGCAGTTTCTAATCCAGAAAGAGTGATTGGAATGCATTTTATGAATCCTGTACCTATTATGAAGCTGGTAGAGATCATTCGCGGTTACAATACCAGCGATGAAATCACCATTACCATCATGGAGCTTTCTAAGAAACTGAATAAAGTGCCGGTAGAAGTAAATGATTATCCAGGATTTGTGGCAAATAGAATCCTAATGCCGATGATCAACGAGGCGATTGAAACTCTTTACAATGGAGTCGCCGGAGTTTACGAGATCGACACTGTAATGAAACTTGGAATGGCACATCCTATGGGACCACTGCAACTGGCAGATTTTATTGGTCTTGATGTTTGCCACTCCATTCTGGAAGTAATGTATGATGGCTTTAAAAATCCTAAATACGCACCTTGCCCACTACTTACTAACATGGTTCGTGCTGGAAAGATTGGAGTAAAATCTGGTGAAGGTTTCTATGATTATTCTGAAAGCAGAAAGGCAGAAAAAGTTTCAGAACAATTTAGCAGCTAGAACTGCTGAAATAGTATTAGGGCTTAATTTCAGGTTATTCTGAAGTTTTTACAGTCTGGAAATAGCATTTAAAAATTGACAAAAATACTACCTTTTAAAGCGGTTCGCCCGGCAAGAGAATTTGTCGGGCTTGTCGCATCCCGTTCTTATGAGGACTATAATGAAGAGGAATTAAAGGCTCAGCTGGAATTCAATCCTTATTCATTTCTACATATCATAAATCCCGGGTATAAATTTCAGCATGAGATTGGCGGTGAAAAGCGATTTGGAATGGTCAAGAACCGTTACCTCGAGTTTCGCGAAGACTGTACTTTTATACAGGATGAACTTCCCTCCTATTATATTTATAAAATCCACACCCGTGATGGCGATTGCTGCGGAATCATTGCAGCGGCGAGTGTTGAAGATTACGAAAACAATGTCATCAAACGGCATGAAGATACCATCGCGCACAGGGAAGAATTATTTAAGGAATATCTGAAGGTCGTTGGCTTTAATACAGAACCGGTACTGCTTACCTATCCAGATGATCCCGTGATCAATGAGTTGCTGGAAGAAAGAATGAGATCAAGACCTGAATATGAATTTGCCACGGCGAATAAAGAAATACATTCGCTATGGCTTATCGACGAGCCAGAGAACATCGAGAGGATCAGGCAACAATTCGCTGCGATCGAACAATTATATATCGCAGATGGTCATCATCGTAGTGCATCCTCCTGGTTACTGGCGAAGGAAAGCAGGGATCAAAACCCTGATCATACAGGAAAAGAAGCCTATAATTTCTTTATGAGCTACCTCATCTCTGAAAGCAACCTTCGAATTTTCGAATTCAGCCGACTCATAAAAGACCTGAACGGACATTCAAAAGAAGAATTCCTAATCCTGCTGGATGAATGGTTCAGAATAGAAAATCGCGGGATCGATATTTACAAACCTTCCAAAAAACATCATTTTAATATGTATCTGGATGGCGAGTTCTATTCATTATATCTTCGGAAGCATAACGCCGAGTTTACAGACTCCTTGAGTGAGTTGGATTCCTATATTTTGTATGAGAAGATTCTGAAGCCTATACTGGGGATTGAGGATCTTCGTTACGACAAACGTATTGCGTATATTCACGGTCGTAACGATCTAATAGAATTAAAAACAAGGGTAGATAGCGGGGAATTTGAAGTCGGATTTGGAATGTTACCTGCAGGTATCGAAGAAATCAAGCAAATTGCCGATGAAAATTTGACCATGCCGCCAAAAAGTACTTATATTGAGCCGAAATTGCGAAGTGGTCTTACCATTTATGAATTTTGACTTCAGCGCAATAACCAACCTGCCCTACCAGGGATTTTATATCTTTAATTAAAGTTATAAAGGATGAGTGTTTCAGAAAATATAAAAAAATACAGAAGTGAACTTCCTGAAGATGTGAAGCTGGTCGCTATTTCAAAGACCAAGCCTAACGAGGATCTTATGGAAGCTTACGAAGCTGGTCAAAGAATTTTTGGAGAGAACAAGATCCAGGAGATGACCGATAAGTGGGAAGAACTTCCCAAAGATATTGAATGGCATATGGTTGGTCACGTACAGCGCAATAAAGTGAAGTACATGGCACCCTATGTGGATTTAATTCACGCGGTGGATAGCCTCAAATTATTGAAGGAGATCAACAAACGCGCGAAACAGAATAAACGTTCCATCGATTGTTTATTACAGATAAAGATCGCTGAGGAGGATTCAAAATTCGGGATAAGCAGGCAGGAAGCTCGTGAGATTCTGGAATCTGAAGCTTATGCTGAAATGAAACATGTAAATATCATAGGATTGATGGGAATGGCAACATTCACTGAAGATGAGCAACAGGTCCGCCAGGAATTTGATCGTTTAAAGTCCGCTTTCGATGATTTCAGCCAGGATTTCCCTGAACTCAAAGAGATCTCTATGGGCATGAGTGGTGATTACAAAATTGCCGTGGAATGTGGTTCGACTATGGTGAGAATTGGCAGCAGCATCTTTGGTGAACGCAACTATAATTAAAACTAGAGGAGAGAGTATTTGTACGCTATACTAGACATAGAAACCACCGGTGGGAAATACAACGAGGAAGGCATCACCGAAATAGCAATTTATAAGTTCGATGGCCTTAAGGTCGTGGATCAATTCATTAGCCTGGTAAATCCAGAACAGCCTATTCAGCCGTTCGTGGTTAATCTAACCGGGATCAATAATGATATGCTTCGGAATGCTCCTAAGTTTTATGAAGTAGCTAAACGAATCGTAGAAATTACCAAGGACTGTATCCTGGTCGCGCATAATGCCAAATTTGACTACCGAATTTTAAGAACTGAATTTAGAAGACTCGGTTTCGAATACGAACGCAAAAGTCTTTGCACCGTGGAGCTTTCTCAAAAATTAATTCCCGGTCAGCCTTCTTATAGCCTAGGTAAGCTGGTAAGATCGCTGGGGATTCCTTTGAGTGATCGTCACAGAGCTTCAGGCGATGCACAGGCGACTATAAAATTATTTAAGATGCTACTTGCGAAAGATGTTGAAAAAGACATTATGAAGGAGCATGTTCGAAAAGAACCTAAAAAGAACCTCGATACAAAGCTGGGCTTTATCCTGGAAGAACTTCCTTCAGAAACCGGTGTTTATTATTTCCATGATGAGAATGGAGATATCATTTACGTTGGGAAGTCTAGAAATATCAGAAAAAGAGTAAATCAGCATTTCACCAACGACAATCCAAAGTCGCGGGAAATGCAGAAAAAGGTAGCTTCAGTATCCTTTGAAC
>NZ_CAJWRQ010000136.1 GCF_913046405.1 uncultured Christiangramia sp. | reverse complement strand
GTTAGCGCAGATGGTACTGCTGTATTGTGGGAGAGTATGTCGTCGCCTTCTTCTTTAAAACCCTTCATCATATCGATGAAGGGTTTTTTTATGCAATAAAGTCAGGGAATGCATAACACTTTGAATTCAACTAGAGGATTTCAACCGTGTAATTCAGCTAGCCAGTCTATCTATGTACAGGAAATACAATGTTATCTATGTATATTGAGGTAATTATGAATCTCTTGTAAATAGTCGAAATTCCTCTTTTGTATACATATTTTCTGGAATATACAAAGTGGAAGTGTCGATTACTTAAGTGACCTGATCAATTGCCCAATACAATAATACAAGAGAAGTTTTCTATTGAATCGAGTGGCAGTAACCTTTATATAATACAAAAGCAGCCGATTGGCTGCTTTTGTATTATAAGTCTCAGTTTATACCTGTCCTAAACTTGAGGAAGATCTCCCTCTCCCTTTACAGGTAATTTTGATTTACCCATCAGGAATTTATCTACATGATGTGCAGCTTCGCGACCTTCTGAAATTGCCCAGACAATTAGTGATTGTCCTCTACGCATATCTCCGGCAACAAATACATGTCTCTTATTAGTAGTATAGGTTTTACTTCCTTTAATATTAGTTCTTTCATCTATTTCCAGTCCCATTTTCTCAGCCAGAGATTTCTCTGGTCCGGTGAAACCAAGAGAGAGTAGTGCGAGATCACAAGGCCAGTCTTTTTCAGATCCTTCGACTTCTTTGAGTTCTGGTCTCGAACCTGGTCTTTTGATCCATTCTACTTCAACTGTTTTTAGAGCTTTCAGTTTACCATTCTCATCCTTAATAAATTCTTTGGTTTGGATACTCCAATTTCTTTCAACACCTTCTTCGTGGGAAGAACTTGTTTTCATGGTAAAAGGCCAGTAAGGCCATGGATTATCTTTTGTACGGTGTTTTGGAGGTAAAGGCATGATCTCGAAATTAATTACCGAGTTTGCTTCTTGTCTATTAGATGTTCCAACGCAATCTGAACCTGTATCTCCACCACCAATAACAATCACATTCCTGCCATTAGCGTTATACTTGCTGTCCAGGTCATGCAATCCATCAATATGCTGGTTGTTATGAGTGAGGAAGTCCATTGCCTGCACAACGCCCTCGGCATCAGATCCCGGGATGGGCAATTTCCTCTTTTCCGTAGCACCTCCGCAAAGAACGACGGCATCAAATGTCTCCAGTTCCTCTATGTCGTAATTATTTCCAACCTCAGTTTCTGTTTTAAATATGATACCTTCAGCTTCGAGAATTTCCAATCTTCGATCTATTATCTTCTTCTCTAATTTAAAGTCAGGTATCCCATAGCGTAAAAGTCCGCCTGGTTTGGCACCACGCTCTAAAACTGTAACTTCATGACCAGCTCTATTCAATTGCTGAGCGGCCGCCAGTCCAGCAGGTCCGCTTCCAATGACAGCAACTTTTTTACCAGTTCTTAGCGAAGGGATTTCAGGCTTTATCCAGCCTTCTTTAAAGCCTCTTTCAACAATATACTTCTCGATCATTTCGATCGCTACAGGGGGCTCTATAATCCCTAATACGCACGCCGATTCACACGGTGCGGGACATAATCTACCTGTAAACTCCGGAAAATTGTTCGTTGCATGCAGGATTGTAAGTGCTTTTTGCCATTCATTCCTGTAAACTGCATGGTTAAAATCCGGAATCAAGTTACCTAAGGGGCAACCTGAATGACAGAAAGGTATTCCGCAATCCATGCATCTACCTCCCTGCTTCTTAAGTTCCTCAGTTGGTAGCTCTTTCTGAAATTCATTATAATTCTTTATCCTGTCCTGAGGTAGTATCGTATCCTCATCTTTTCTTTCGTATTCTAAAAATCCTCTAATCTCTCCCATACCTTACGCCGTTTTAAGAGTTTGCTCGTTGTTTTCTTTCATTTTCTGTAAAGCCTTCTTGTATTCTGTAGGCATGATCTTTATAAAGCCTGCAGAACTGGACTCCCAATTATTCAATATTTCTCGAGCTACATCACTTTCTGTGTATTGATAATGCTTTACTATCAAATCTTCTATTTCCGCAATATTTTCTTCGGAAAGTTCTTCGAATTCGATCATTTCCATATTGAACTTATTTCGATCTATTTTATGATCAGGATCGTAGATATAAGCTGTTCCGCCACTCATACCTGCTGCAAAGTTTCTACCTATGCCTCCAAGAATAACTGCAATTCCTCCGGTCATATATTCACATCCATGATCACCAATTCCTTCAATCACGGCCTTTGCTCCTGAATTCCGAACGCAAAAACGTTCTCCGCCTATACCGTTGATATAAGCTTCACCAGCGGTTGCGCCATATAAAGCAACGTTTCCAATGATAACATTTTCGTGTGAAGCGAAGGTTGCTTCTTTTGGTTTCCGTATAGATAGAACTGCGCCAGAAAGGCCTTTTCCGAAGTAATCATTAGAGTTACCCTCAATATTTAAGTTTAGTCCGCGAGCGGCGAATGCACCAAAACTTTGTCCTGCAGATCCTTTAAAATTCAAAGTTAAGGTGTTTGGAGGTAGTCCGTTTGCACCGTGTATTTTAGAAATCTCATTACTAATAATAGCTCCCGTTGTACGGTTAGTATTATCAATAGTATATTCCAGTGTTACCTGTTCTTTTCGATAGATTGCCGGGTGAGCATGCTTTAGAATATCAAAATCTAGAACACCTTCCAGGTTGTGTAGTTGCTTCTCAGTATTTGACAGCGGAACCTGTTCACTCAAATTCGGCTTATGAAGAATATTAGAAAGGTCTATTCCCTGTGCTTTATAGTGTTTTATCGCTTTATTCATGTCAAGTTTCTGACATTGACCTACCATTTCATTAATGTTTCGATATCCCAGTTGAGCCATGATCTCTCGCAATTCCTGTGCTATGAAATACATGAAATTGATCACATTTTCTGGTGTGCCTTTAAAATTCTTTCTTAATTCAGGATCCTGTGTGGCAATCCCCACAGGGCAGGTATTTAAATGACAAGCTCGCATCATGATACAGCCAGAGGCTACTAATGGTGCGGTGGAAAAACCAAATTCTTCAGCTCCCAATAAGCAAGCGATAGCTACATCACGGCCGGTTTTTAATTGTCCGTCGCATTCAACCACGATCCTGCTTCGTAGATTATTCAGTAATAATGTCTGTTGAGCTTCCGCAATTCCAAGTTCCCAGGGCAATCCTGCGTGTCTTAGCGAGGTAAGCGGAGAAGCTCCGGTTCCTCCATCATATCCTGAAATTAAAACTACATCTGCCTTTGCTTTTGCAACACCGGCGGCAATAGTTCCAACGCCAATCTTAGAAACCAGTTTTACGTTGATTCTTGCTTCGCGGTTTGCGTTCTTAAGGTCAAAAATAAGTTGTGCGAGATCTTCAATAGAATAGATGTCATGATGGGGAGGCGGAGAGATCAATCCAACATAAGGCGTAGAATTTCTTGTTTTAGCAATATCAGGATTCACTTTTGGGCCAGGTAACTGTCCTCCTTCACCGGGTTTTGCACCCTGAGCCATCTTTATCTGAATTTCTTTTGCATTGGTTAGATAGTCAATACTCACTCCAAATCTTCCTGAGGCAACCTGTTTAATGGCAGAATTTCTCCAGTTCCCATCAATATCCTTCTGAAAACGACCGGGATCTTCACCGCCTTCTCCAGAATTACTTTTTCCTTTAATTCTGTTCATGGCCACTGCCAGGTTCTCATGTGCTTCCTTACTTATGGAACCAAAAGACATTGCACCGGTCTTGAAACGTTTTACAATTTCTGTCCACGGTTCTACCTCTTCAATAGGAATAGGATTTAGTTCCTTGAATTTGAACATTCCTCTAATGGTCATCAACCTTTCCGTCTGCTCATTGATTATTTTCGAATATTCAGTATAAGTATCATAACTATTTTGCTTAACCGCTTGTTGTAGTTTTGCAACGCTGGCCGGATTAAAGACGTGGCGTTCACCATTTCTTCTCCAGCGATAATCCCCGCCTATTTCAAGATCAAGATCTGAATCTGTTTCTGGTGGGAAAAAAGCATGCTTGTATCGTTTCTGAATTTCCTTTTCTACTTCGTATAAGCCTATCCCTTCTATCCTTGTTGGAGTATTACAGAAGTATTTATTTACAAATTTCTTGTTGAGTCCGAGTATTTCGAAGATCTGAGATCCACGATAGGAAAGTAAAGTAGAGATTCCAATCTTATTCATGATCTTCACGATCCCTTTTCCAATAGCAACGTTAAAGTTCTCTACCGCTACTTCAGGATCTTCGATATTGATTTCTTTTCTTTCTACAAGGTCGTAGATAATCTCATTAACCATATATGGGTTAATCGCGCTAGCACCATATCCAAAGAGAGCAGCAAAATGATGAGGCTCACGAGGTTCAGCAGATTCGATGACAATTCCAAAACTGGATCTTCGGTTATAATCCTTCACTCTATGATGAACAAATGAACAGGCTAGTAGAGATGGGATTGGCGCAAGGCTTTTATCCACATTTCTATCTGAAAGAATAATTACATTACAGCCATCATCCACAGCCTCTTTGATCTCTACGATCATTTCTTCCAGCCTGTCTTCGAGACCATTCATTCCTTTTTCTGCGGAATAAAGCATAGAAATACTCTTAGCCTTAAAGCCTGGGTAGTCGATATATTTGATCTTATCAAGATCTTCATTGGAAATAACCGGATTCTGAATTTTTAATTTTTTAGCCTGTTCCGGGACTATATCAAATAAATTGATGTCCTCTCCAATAGTCAGACTAATATCTGTAACGATCTCTTCCCGGATTCCATCCAAAGGCGGATTGGTAACCTGGGCGAATAATTGTTTAAAATAGTTAAATAGTAATTGTGGTTTATCTGAAAGTACTGCCAGTGGAATATCGGTTCCCATGGATCCAATAGCTTCTTTAGCATTGGAAGCCATCGGGGTGATAATTGTGGTAATATCTTCGTATGTATAACCATGCAATTTCAGCCTGGTGACATAATCCACATCTTCAACCGGAGTCTGATTTCCTGTATACTTTACATCTGCCAGATGCAAAAGATTGTTATCGAGCCATTCCTGATAGGGGCGCTTAGAAACAATTTTCTCTTTCACTTCTTCATCTTCGATAATTCTACCTTCGATCATGTCAACCAGGAACATTCTTCCTGGTTCGAGTCTACCGTGTTTAAGAACATTTTCCGGCTTGATGTCAAGAACACCAGTTTCAGAAGACATTACCACGTAGCCATCTTTGGTAACCGTATATCTTGAAGGTCTTAATCCATTTCTATCGAGTAAAGCGCCTATATAATTGCCATCGGTAAATGGAATAGAAGCCGGTCCATCCCACGGCTCCATGATGCAGGCATTGTATTCATAGAAAGCTTTTTTACTATCTTCCATTGAAGGGTTTTTCTCCCAGGCTTCAGGAACCATCATCATGATAGCTTCCGGTAAAGATCTACCCGTTTGTAACAGCAGTTCCAACGCCATATCCATGGAAGCTGAATCTGATTTGCCTTCCAGAATTACTGGAATAATTTTTTTAATATCATCTCCAAAATCTTCACTTTCGAAAAGTTCTTCTCGCGCCTTCATTCGGCTTAAATTACCACGCAGCGTATTAATTTCACCATTGTGACACATATAACGAAAAGGTTGTGCCAGGTCCCACGTAGGAAAAGTATTGGTCGAAAAGCGCTGATGTACCAGTGCAAGTTTTGTGATCACATCTGGATCATTAAGATCCTTGTAATAGATATTGATATCCTGAGGCATGAGTAGCCCCTTATATATTATAGTATTGGTGGATAAGCTTGAAAAATAGAAATAGTCACTTTGTGCCAGACCGGAATGTTCTACCTCATGTT
>NZ_CAJWRQ010000135.1 GCF_913046405.1 uncultured Christiangramia sp. | reverse complement strand
CAGAAGAAGGACCTTTACTATCCTCATCCTTGATAATGATACTCGCTGTGGTGTTGTAACTGGCGGTAGTAAATTTGAGATAAGTAAAAGCCAGGGCCAGGCAGGCGATGACCGCAAGAACAAACCATGGCCAGTATCTCAGATACTTTTCAAGCTCCTCTCTTAAATTGATCTCTTCCTCCTGAGGCCTTTGGGTATATTGGGTCGTTTGTGACATTGTCTAGTTTGTTATAAGGACCGCGAGTGAAATAAGTACAGACGCGATGGAAATATATACTCCTGCATTTCTATTGTAGCTGGCGCTTTGAAGCTGTGCTCCGTTTGGCTCTACATAAACCACATCATTTTGCTGAAGGGTATAAAACGGAGAATCCACAATTTCAGGATTGGTTAGATCAAGGTATCCGTAGGTTTTCTTACCTCCATCTTCCCGCATGACCAGTACGTTTTTTCTTTTTCCGTAGATACTCAGATCTCCGGCTAGTCCCAGCGCTTTTGACAGGGTAAGATATTCATCCCGAACATCAAAAGTTCCCGGACGGTTCACTTCACCCAGAACACTCACCTGGAAATTTACGAGTCGAATGTTTACTATTGGATCCTGTACATATTCGCTGATGGAATCCTTTAATTTATGCTGAAGCTCCTGCCGGGTAAGCCCGGCCACGTTAACTGTTCCCAATACCGGAAACTCAATATTACCTTCACCATCTATAAGATAGGTTTGTAATTGTTGTCTTCCGGTCACCATCAATCCATTGGTCATTCCCTGCTCCGGCATTCCCATTACCGGAAGGTTGAAAGGCATAGCCGCAGCCTGCTCGGGAGCAGAAACGACCACGGTTAAAAGATCATTGGATTTTAATTTCAGACTTTTATCGATGTTCTCTTCCAGTCGCTCTCCAGCCTGTTCCAATCCCTGGAAGTATACTATTTCCTTTCTGGAAACACAGGATGACAGCAATAACAGGCAGGTAAAAATCTGAATGAATTTAAAGATCTGGGGATACTTCATAGGTTCAAAACTTTGTCGCGAATATACTATTCTTTAATTTTTCTTTCACAATTATTTAACATCAGACTGGATGTTCACTTACCTTAACTCTCCAAGGAAACGCACCCAATCCTGGTGATAATTCCGTAAGACATTGGACAGTCTGGGCATTCCAATTCTGTATGATGCTGCAACCGGTTGTTCATTGTTGTAGGTATACTCATACCTGTATTCTTCAGTGGTTCTTAACTCCAATTTCTTTCCGCGGAGAATAGAGCCAGGAAATAAACTGAATGCAAACTGGAAACCTCCGGTAGTTCCAATATCTGTTCTTGAGGCATACAATCCTATCTCTGCCTGAGCAAATTGTTTGATAAGATCCAGCCGTACTCCTTTATCCTCATAAAGAAACTGTCCCGCACTTAGTTTTATGCTGGTATTCTGAATGCCTGTTCGCCACTCGGTGTCGGCTACCAGGTATAGTTCATTCATAGGAGTACTATATTTCTCAAACCCATTAAGCCAGTAAAACCCGGTTAATCCAGCACCAAGGCCAAAACTCCAGTTCGATCTTAGATTTGCATACCGATATTCGAGATCCAGACCGTAGCGGTCGTTATAAAAACTACCAGCACTGGCGGCTATAAAATGATCATTCCACGGCTGATTGAAGTAATGCAGCATTGTGGGAGCAGCTCTTAATTTCATCCCCTGGTTATCATAATTGTTATTCACTGGAATGCTAAGTCCGGTTTGCAGACTAAGACCTCTGGCAACATAGATCCTAGTGTCTACTATGATATTGAATTTTGTCTGGAAAGGATCTGTATAAAAACCAAAGCGGGTCGCCAATCTTGGCTGAATACGGAACTGCCAGCGATAATTTTTAAATGGCTTATTAGCTTCTTGATAAAAACTACGTAGTTCTTGATCGACTTCCAGAATTTGAAAGTCTTCGGAATAACCGGCCACCAGATTATTATGATGCAGCGGGATATACTGAAGTGTCTCTTCGGAAGCTTTAATTTGCTGAGCCTGGATCAGGGAGAAACCAGGGTTTCTATAAATGCGATTTTCAAAGATCAATTGCTCACCTTCTACGGAAGCATACAGCAAAACATTTTCAAAACCAGACTGTCGCAGACTATCCTGAAGTTGCTGAGAGGAGGCTTCCGTAGCAAAAACTAACAGCACGAAAAAGAACAGGATCCTATTCATTAGTCCTAAGCTTTTGCGGTAACAAATCCAGTTTAAAATTTACAGCAGCAGAATAGCTGAATTCTTTTAGTTCATAGCTTGTTAGTTGTAAGCTTAACCACTTTAAAGGAGTTACAAATAAACCGGCATTTATAGTATTAGAGTCGTGCTCGAGCATAAGTCCGCTCCAGGTCACCGGTTTATATATAATAGACCCAAAAAAACCAGATAAATAATTAGTATCCAAGAAATCTGATTTTTTTTCCAGGAAAACATCGAAGTAACTGTCTGACTCATTTTCTCTACGGAAGACATAAGTAGAACCGTAACCGGCAGAGATTTGCAGATCACCCAGGGAATGACCGAAGTTTTTGGTTAATACAATATAATCGTGAGATAGATAGGGAGCAGCAGATCCCGGTGGTGTAATTCCGATCACCACAGCCGGAAGCCATTCCTTTTCCTTGAGTAACCTGAATCTAAGATCGAATTGACGATCTCCAATTCCCAGCCTGTTTTGCTCGGCTTTTTCTCTTCTATAGGCAATGCTCAGGTTCGCGGCCAGGAAGCTGGTGAAATTTAGCCTTGCGTTATAAAAATATACATCGTCCCCAATTTCCCGTGTAAACATACTGTATTCGCCAGGCAACCTGGACAAAGAAAAACCAAGTGGTTGTTCCTCCAGCCACATGGCGGTTGGAGTACTTACAGCCCCTGATTTTCCCATGATGTTTACCTGGGAAAGGACTGAAGTTGTAAACAGCAATAATAAAAGACGTAAAACCGGCAATAGGTACTTATAAAAACTGCCCTTTACAAGCCTTGGATTGTATAAGGGCAGTTATAAATTATTCAGTTGAGATTAGTTCCCACCTCCCTGGTTATGGCAGGTATTCAGGGCCGCATTCAATACGGTTAAAGCTCTGGTTCTAATCTGTTCGAAATTACCATTTGCAGTATTTTCAAGACTTAGGATCTGGGCAGTGATTCTCGCCAGGTTCTCAGTTAATCTTTGAGCTACCAGATTATTCGCAGCAGCATTCCATGTTGAAACGTCTGACTTTCCTTTGATCAAATACAGGACTGCATAGTTTCTAAGTGCAGCAGCGCGAGCATCATCATCTGTAGCCTGAGCATAAGCTAAAAGCGCTTTGGAGGCAGTCGCAATCTCAGCAAGATAGGTAGCCGTTGCTTCAGAAATGTTGGTCTCTGCAGATTCCTTCAATGTATTTGCATTCGACACCTTGTCATTTTCGTAATTGGTAATCTCCTCCAGTTGCTCTGCCAGGGTAGCTGATGGCTCTTCCAGGGCAGCATCGAAAGCATCGTTTGCCGCGTCATAGCAGGGTCCTTCCTGGAAAGCTTCACTAAACTCATTTTTAGAATCAAGATCGATTCCAGTTCTGGACTGGGCAGCAGCAGTATCGAAATCTGCACTAAAGTTGATCGTTGGTAAAAGTGCCAGTACATCTGCCGGGGCATTTTCAAGTGCGGTTGCGGCAACCGCAAGATCACCATCCAGAGAGCTCATAGCCAGGATTTCGTCGATTTTTGCATCGGTCAAGTTCGCTGCTTCATCCTGAACTCCGGCTGGCAAGGTAGCCGCAAAATTATCTGCCGTGTTAAAATTAGCCTGGGTTTCAGCGCTCAGCTCTCCACCTGCTTCCAGGTCGCTTAGAACAGCAGCGGTTGCTGCCGACTGCTCCACACCTCCAAGATCTACTTCTTCTAGTGTGATCTCGTCAATGTTTAATTCTGGCATTTCGCCTATATCTTCGAATTGTTCATCAAATTCGAATTCTTCAGGGGTGTTGTCGTCGTCGTTGCTACAGTTGGTTAATAGTAGACCTGCGAAGGCAATACTCATATAAAGTGCCGGTCGCTTAAGGGAGTTGGTAAAAGTAGATTTCATAAGATTGATTTAAATATGGATTGAAGTATAGAATATTGGATTTTTAAATTAAAATATGGACGCAATTCTAAGCACTCTGCGGAATTTCACGCGCACCCCATTAGGTCGTAGTTGTACATGGTCCTTATAATAAGCGGCTCGTTTCCTCAGGATCTCAAAGACCAGGGCGAAAAAGATCAATCCCACAACACTCAGGCCAAGCAAAATTGCACTATTAAAGAAAGGGCCTGCAATCACATAAGCCGCGACCACGCAAATATTTAAAAAGCCAAGACCAAAACTTGCCTGTTTATGGTTTAGTTGATTATCTACCATCACATGATGCAAATGATTACGATCTGCCTCAAACGGACTTTTCCCATTTTTGAGTCGTATCAACATCACCCGTATGGTATCGAATACCGGCAGAAAAAGTACCGAAAGCAGGAAAAGAGGTCTGTTCTCCGGCATAAATCCTTCCGCCATCATTTCAGGAGAATGTTTCATGACCAGGATCTTCAGGCTTAAAAAAGCAATGATAAAACCTATGGTTAAGGAGCCACCATCACCCATAAAGATTTTGCGCCTATTATTGGAAAAATTAAAACGTAGGAAAGCTGCAAGGATTCCTACAACGCTTATACTTATTAAAACATAGTAGGGTTCGCGTACGACGAAGAATACAAACGCAAAAACACTGCAAATCACGATCCCTGCAATACTGGCCAGACCATCGATCCCATCGATTAAATTATAAGCATTGATCAAAGCCACAACAATTACCAGCTTAATTAAATACCCCAGGGCAAGCGGAATGGCGCCTATACCCAGAAAACCGTTTAAATTTTCCAGGTGTAACTCCGGAGAAAAGATGATAAAGCCTGCTGCAAATACCTGGCTTACCAGCTTCAATTTTGCCGTAGAAATTACCAGGTCATCCTTTAAACCCGCCATAAACAGCAAGGTAAGCCCGATGATCAGGTGATTACCTGTAAAAGAAGTTCTTAAACTTTGTAACAAACAAATAATTAAGATCAGCACCACAAAAAAGGCTACCCCACCAAAGGCGGGTACTTTTAAAGAGTGAGAACTACGATGATTAATCTCAGTTACAAGATTCTTTTCCTGGCTCACCCACAGCACTTTAGGAATAAAATACCAGGTAAGTGCAAAGGCCAGCAAAAAGGTTACTGCGGTAAAAAAACCGAAATTACTCCGGAATAGATCCAGCAGTATCTGGTGATCTAGGATGTTCATATTGATTGGATTTCAAGTTCAATAATAAGTAACCTGAATCTTGTAGGGAGATTTTGGTTTTTGGTCGATTAATTCGAATACAAAGTTAACAAAGTTTTCACAATGAAGTGAGAGATTTATAATTTTAATTAAAGTTTACACAGATCGTTTTAACACTTAGGAACCATAGTTCTAATAGCCGATTTAATTGAAAATGTAGATTTCAGCAATTCGTAGGACTTCGTACTCAATTCTTTTCTTAACTCTGCATCCTCTATTAATTTGATTGCGTTTTGTGCAAATATTTGATCCTCTCCATTAATAGAGATCATTCCTGCATGGAAATTATTGATTATTTCTTTTACGTCATTATCAGTATTAACACTTCCCAAAATTGGAAGCCCTTGAGCCATATACCCTAGTAATTTCCCAGGAAAATTATGAGTAGAATGATCTTTATGTAAACTAAATAATCCAATATCAAATTCACTAAGCATTTTTCTATAAGCCTCTTGGTCCACTGGATCTAATAGGGTTAAATTAGTTAGATTATTTTTCAAAATCGCAGATTTGATTAAGTCTACTT
>NZ_CAJWRQ010000134.1 GCF_913046405.1 uncultured Christiangramia sp. | reverse complement strand
GACAAATGTATCTATAGGTAACCCCATCTTTTTTGCCAGTAGTCCTGCGCAGATATTCCCGAAATTCCCACTTGGTACGGAAAAGGCTATCTTATTGTTTGTTTCTAACTGTCTGTAAGCAAGGAAGTAGTAGAACATTTGAGGCAACCATCGAGCCAGATTGATCGAGTTCGCAGAGGTAAGTTGCCGGCGATTTGTAATTTCATTATCCAGAAATCCCTTTTTTACCATTCCCTGGCAATCATCGAATGTTCCATCAACTTCGATCGCCTGAATGTTTTGTCCCAGAGTGGTTAACTGTTTCTCCTGAATATCACTCACCTTCCCTTTTGGATATAGAATGACCACATCAATCCCATCAACACCCAGAAAACCATTAGCCACAGCGCCACCGGTATCTCCTGAAGTTGCAACCAGTACGGTGACTTTTCCTAAATTTCCCTTCTGAATAAAATAGCCAAGACTACCCGCCATAAAGCGTGCTCCTACATCTTTGAAGGCCAGGGTTGGACCATGGAATAATTCCAGCACTGAAACATCTGGCTCAATTGCCTTAACCGGAAAATCGAACGAAAGCGTTTCTTCCAATATTTTTTGGAGCTCAGTCTCAGGAATTTCATTGCCAACGAATGGCGAAATTACATGCTTTCCAATTTCTGCGGGATCCAGTTTCATCAGGTTGCTTATGAATTCGGTAGATAACCGTGGAATCCTCTCTGGGAAATAAAGCCCTTTGTCGGGTGCAAGTCCGCGAACCACCGCATTCTCAAAATTGCTATGATGTTCTTTATTGTTAAGACTATAGTACTTCATAATATTCTGATTCCTGTTTTATTAATTTCTGAAACATGTAGTTCGAATCCCATTTCCTTATCCTGAAGAAAATTGAGATAAGCTGACTTTACCTCTTCTGCAGCACTATCACCTTGACACATAGCGAAAACTGAAGGTCCTGAACCTGAAATCCCAAAGCCGAGGGCTCCGTTGTCTAAAGCAAGTTTTTTTAATTCATCAAAGTACGGGATCAAAATGGATCTAACAGGTTCTACAATGGCGTCGTGAAGACTTCTACCCATAAGCTTATAATCATTGGTATAAAGCGCACTGACAAAAGCTCCCAGATTTCCCCATTGTGCAATGGCTGATGCCAGCGTAACATTCTGTTTTATGATCGCCCGGGAATCGCGCGTTTTAATTTCGATCATTGGATGAAGAACGACCATTCTTATTTCGGATGGTGCCGGTAGGGCAAGTATTTCCAATGGTGCGTAACTTCTAACAAGACTAAAACCACCCAGTAAAGCTGGAGCAACATTATCTGCATGAGCATTTCCACTAGCAAGTAATTCACCCTGCATCGCAAACTCGATCAACTCATTGTTAGTAAATGGATCATCCAGAAGTTTGTTAACTGCATAAACCGCTCCGGCAGAACTTGCTGCGCTACTCCCGATCCCGCTTCCAGATCGAATCTTTTTATGGATTTCGATATCAAAACCCTGCTTCGAACCGAGTCTATCCAGAAAAGCGAGAATAGCAACCCCGGCAACGTTCTTATTAATTTCCATTGGAAGATCTGCGCCAGTAATTTTAGTAATACGAAGTTGGTTTAGATCATTCTTTTTTAACAGCATCTCGTCACCTACGTTCTGCAAACAACATCCAAGTACATCAAAACCACAGGATAAATTAGCGACCGTAGCCGGAGCAAATATTTTAATTTCTTCCATAACTATCGTTTACCGATTCTTATCACATCTGCAAAAATTCCCGAGGCAGTTACATCTGCTCCCGCACCAGCTCCTTTTACAATTAATGGCTGCTCAGGATAACGCTCAGTAAAGAAGAGTACAATGTTATCACTCCCACTCAAATTGGCAAAAGGATGTTGCGCATGAACCTTTTGCAACCCTACTTTAGCCTTTCCATTCTGTAATTGAGCTACATATTTAAGTTCGGCACCTTCAGCTTCTGCTTCACGATACATTTTCTGAAAGCTTGCTTCATCTTTCTCAATGATCTCAAAAAATTCTGCATTATCTGCTGCGTTCAAGCTAGCTTCAGATAAGAAACTATCTTTTTCAATATCCTCCAGTTCAAGCTGAAGTCCCGATTCTCTTGCAAGAATTAAAATTTTACGCGCTACATCTACTCCGCTAAGATCAATTCTTGGATCCGGCTCGGTAAATCCTTCTTCCATCGCCTTACGTACAATACTATGAAAAGGCGCTTCAGCTTTATAATTATTAAAGACAAAATTCAAACTCCCGGAGAGTACCGCCTGAATTTTCAAGATTTGATCTCCAGAAGCCATAAGATTTTGTAGCGTATCTATAATTGGCAATCCTGCACCAACATTAGTTTCATAAAGAAAGGAAGCTCCATATTCCCTGGCAAGATCCTGCAATTCCTGATAGTTTTCAAAAGAATCTGCGCAGGCAATCTTATTACAGGTTACTACCGAAATAGAGTTTCTCAAATAGTGCTTGTACCATCCCGCAATCACTTCACTTGCTGTATTATCCACAAAAATACTGTTGCGTAAATTCAATTTCTTAATGGTTTCGAAAAAAGCTTCTGGTGCGCACTCATCAGCTTTAGCTAGATCTTCCTGCCAGGAGTTCAGGTCGATACCGTTTTCAGAAAAAAGCATCTTTCGAGAATTCGAGATTCCCAGCACCCGAACTTTCAGTCTTAACTTCTGAAGTAGATATGCTTCCTGCTTGTGAAGTTGCTGTAAAAGTTTGCCACCCACATTTCCTACGCCGGTAATGAATAGATTCAACTCTTTTGAAGGCACCTCAAAGAACTCTTCATGTAATAGATTTAGAGCTTTGGTTACATCCTTCTTCGCGATGACAGCTGAAATGTTCCTTTCTGAAGCACCCTGAGCAATTGCCCTGATGTTGATATTATTATGTCCTAAAGCACTGAACATTTTACCACTAAGACCATGATGACTTTTCATACGATCACCTACTAGAGCAATTATCGCTACATCATCTTCAATTTTTACGGCTTTGATCTTACCGGAAGAAACTTCAGCTTCAAATGCATCATTCAACACATTTCTTGCTTCCAGAGCTTCATCATCCCTCACCGCGATACAAATACTATGTTCCGAAGAAGCCTGAGTGATAAGCACAACGTTGATCCCTGATAAATAGAGCGCTTCAAACAGTCTCTTAGAAAATCCCGGGATACCAACCATGCCGCTACCCTCCACGTTCAGCAGACTGATCGCATCGATATGGGTGATACCGGTTACCCATCTAAAGTTCTTTTTACTCGACCGGGAAATTACAGTTCCATGACTATCAGGATCAAAAGTAGATTTTATATGGATTTCAATATTCTGATTGATAAGCGGTTGTAAAGTTGGAGGATAAAGCACTTTGGCACCAAAATGAGAAAGCTCCATCGCCTCTTCGTAGGAAATATGTTTAAGTGGATAAGCCTGTGACACCAAGTTTGGATTTGCAGTATACATTCCGTTCACATCAGTATAGATATAAACCTTTTTAAGATTGAGAGCTGCACCAAGGATCGCCGCAGTAAAATCTGATCCACCTCTTCCTAAAGTGCTGGGAACGCCTTCAGAATTTTTCGAGATAAAACCAGGAACTATATAGATCTGAGCATCATGGTTATTGAAATATTGACGAATCTTAGTGTTCGACGGCTCGTAGCTTACCTGCACTTTTTCCTTAAAGTTACGACACACTATAAGCTCTCGAGCATCTACCAGTAAAGTATCCTTTTCGCTCAACTTAAGATAAGCCGAAATGATCTCGGTACTAAGCATTTCTCCGAAACCGGAGATCACATGAGTCGTTTTATCTGAGAGTTCACTTAAAAGAAAAACCCCTTCGCAAAGCGTTTCCAAATGATTCATGAATGATTTTACCTTACTCAAAACAGCACTCTGCTGGTCGACAGGTAATAATTCCCGAACCGCCTTCAAATGTCTTTTTTCTATAGTCGTTAGAAGTTCTTTATAAGAGTCATCACGGTCCCGGGCAAGTGTAGCTACACTTAGAAGGTCATTCGTTACACCTCCAAATGCTGAAAAAACAACAACGACTTTTTCATTCTTACTAAACTGTTGAACTAACTTGGATAAAGACTTGATTCTCTCTGGAGAGGATACAGATGACCCCCCAAATTTCAGGATTTGCATGGCTGAAATTATTTAAATGATTAAAATAAAATTAGGTATGGACGAGTATTATATAGCTAGGACCCCACAAGGGGTAATACCTGTAATCGTGATAAACATAGTCACTGCAGAAGAATAGATTTCTTCCTGGATCATGTTAATAAATGAAGTTGTAAAATTCACGATTCTGGTCTTATTTATTTTAAAGGTATTTAATAATTCTACATAACAAAATTTTAAACCTTAATGAATTGAAGATTTATGGAATTCTCAAAATAGGACAGAAAAAAGCCTGATAATTCAAATTATCAGGCTGATTATTAATTATTTAAAAATAC
This sequence comes from uncultured Christiangramia sp., assembly GCF_913046405.1. Lineage (GTDB taxonomy): Bacteria > Bacteroidota > Bacteroidia > Flavobacteriales > Flavobacteriaceae > Christiangramia > Christiangramia marina. The sequence continues at coordinate 1,529 of NZ_CAJWRQ010000134.1, read as the reverse complement.
AGATTATAATCCGCTAATGTAACTTCCGTAGAGATCCTTAAACTTAAGACCTTTAGAAAAACGCTGTTTACTTAACTTTTTATGTTCAACCAAAGCCCATAATAAGAACTCTTTCATAAAATACTTATCTGATGTTTCAATATTCGGTTGATATTTCTGAATGAGTTCATTTAGAGGTTCAATAGAATCTAGCTGTTCTTTATATTCTGAATCACTTAGATCATCTGGCAGTTCAAAACCTGAACTTTCAAAAAACCATTCTACCAGATCATCATAAGGTGTAGTTGCGTCTGGCTTCTGAAGTTTTTCAATCTTCGGAAAGTACTCCGGGAACAAGGTTTTTACCGCAGCACCAATAAGCTCCATGGCTACAAAAGCTGCACCTTCCTGCTCTCCTTCATAAACGAGTTCAACTTTCCCCGTAATTGCAGGAATTACCCCAAGAAAATCACCAAATCGCAGGGTTGTTTCTTCACTTCCGGTTTTAAGGATGCGTCTCTCGGCAGTACTTAATAAATTTTCGAAAGCGGTAATACTCATCCTTGCACTAACACCACTTTTATGATCTATATATTCACTGTCCCTGGCTTCGAAACTAATTTGTTCTAAAAGATCTTTCGCAAGTTCGGGTACTTTGATCGTATCTTCCTGCCTACCATCTTTTTTTGCTTCCTGTGCCGTAATGGTTTTGGCGATATCAATATTCTGTGGATAGTGGGTTAGAATTTGAGATCCTATCCTATCCTTCAGCGGAGTTACAATACTTCCTCTGTTGGTATAATCTTCCGGATTGGCAGTAAACACAAATTGCATATCTAATGGTAAGCGCAATTTGAACCCTCTAATCTGGATATCTCCTTCCTGAAGAATATTAAATAAAGCAACCTGAATTCTGGCCTGTAGATCTGGTAGCTCATTGATGACAAAAATACTTCTGTTCGCCCGTGGTATCATTCCGTAGTGAATCACGCGGTCGTCAGCATAACTCAGTCTCAAATTTGCAGCTTTGATTGGATCTACGTCACCAATAAGATCTGCTACGGTAACATCTGGAGTCGCCAGCTTCTCGAAGAATCGATCCTCTCGATGCATCCATTCTATAGGAGTTTCATCACCTTCTTTATCAATCTTTTCTTGAGCATAACGGCTAATTGGATTTAAAGGATCATCGTTGATTTCTGAACCTTCAACTACCGGAATCCATTCGTCCAGTAAATTCACCATAAGCCTGGCAAGTCTTGTTTTTGCCTGTCCGCGTAATCCTAGTAAATTAATATTATGTTTCGATAAAATGGCCCGTTCAAGCTCCGGTATCACCGTGTAATCATACCCGTGTATGCCTTCAAAAGCTTTTTTGCCTTCTTTAATTTTAACTTTTAAGTTATCTCTAAGTTCATCTTTAATACTTTTAGTCTGGTAGCCTGAAGATTTTAATGCTCCAAGCGTCTTGATGTTTTTCGTATTCATAGCTTTATTGGTTCCAATTAATCCTATGGTTTTTCCTTTGTATTTATCCATATAGGCCCTCA
>NZ_CAJWRQ010000133.1 GCF_913046405.1 uncultured Christiangramia sp. | reverse complement strand
TTCTTCTGAAGTTACATTCGAATAAAAGAAACCTCTGTTTTCCAATCTATTCAGAAGTAATTCTTCCGTATTTTCGAGATCAACATCTGACAGATACACTGGCTTCTCTCCTAATTTTTTATTTAAAAATTTATTGATGATTCCCGGCTTCTCGCGTTGTGCTTTATAGTGAAAATAAAGTCCCGGTCTCATTCCCAGGATTTGCGCGTTTGGTTCTGGTCTTAGAACACTCTGCAACTCAGCTTTTAATTGAGGTTCCTCTTTAATTACAGAATCAGATTCTATACTGATCTCGGCACCGGTATAAAGTGATTCTTCTTCAGGTATGAATTTTTCCACACTGCAGGACTGAAATAGTGCTACAGCTATTAATATGATTACTGAAATTCTAATTTTCATCTTCTGTGCTTTCTGTACCTTCTGAACTTTCTGTCTCTTCAGGTTCTTTCTTTTCCTTCTTTACTTCTTCCATCACCGCCTTTTCAAACATGTTCTTGAACTTGTTGAATTCTTTGGTGAAAATTAGGGAAATACCACTCACTACCAACTGCCCGTCGATCACATTTTCGTACTGACTTCTACTGAAACCTTTCAATCTCCAGATACCATTTTCATCAAGAAGATAGGAAATACTTACATTTCCTATAACCGGACTTGCCTCCTGCCCTGCCTGGTTTCCTCCCTGAATATCTACGGCACTTCCCACTTCTACGATCAACCTGTCCTCAAGAAATGCTTTCTGAGCACTAATATCTAATTGCGTACGATCCTGAGGTCCATTATCACCCTGGTAATCTGTATAACTATCAAGATTAAAATTCAATTGCAGTCCGCTGTTACCAAGTACTTTGCTTGATAACATGTTTAACTGGTCTGATAATGCGCTGTTCAGGTTATCTCTGGCTACATCCATGGTACCACCACCTGCACCTGTACTTCCACCTTCCGGAAAGAATCTGTTTAGAACGAGTAATGAAAACACCTGTTTATTCAACTCCTGTTCCTGGCTGTTCAATCGCTGAACTCTGTTATATACTTCTCCGCTAATTGCACCACGTTCATCTTCTGGCATATCTAATCCAAAGGAAATTTTTGGAGCCATAAGATCTCCGTTCACGTTTAGATAAACCAGAAAAGGAAGTTCCTGTCTATACATTCCTTTATCACTTGGATCTACAGCGGTTAAACTTGACGAAAGTAATCCTGAAGCTGCAGTTTCAACAGAGTATATAGCTCTTACATCCAGTTGGGCATCAAAAGGATCTCCCGCCCATGAAACACGACTTCCATCAGCTATATCAAATCTTCTTTTAACAAGATTATAAAGACTCATCTCATAATACCCATCGTTAATATTGTAAATTCCGGTAAGGGCTGTTCTACCGTTTGGATACATATTAAAGATAAGATCTCCTTCTCCCTGAACCTGGAAAATATCACCAGTTTCCTGGTTGATGATGACATTGAATTTAGCTCCTTCATTTACGGTCAGCCTGGTAAAGATATCATAGCCAGAAACTACATAACTTTCTTCTTCAGTTTCAGTTAGAATATCGTTCGGGTTTTCCTTATTCACAAAAATAACAATACCGTCCCTTTCCTTCATTTGAAGTTCGGTTTCTGGTACCACATAAGTAAGATTTGTACTTTTTCTTACATCAACATTCATGGTTACTTTCGGTAAAGTAAGATCACCCTTTATTTGTGCATCCACATCAACAACTGCAGTTCCGTAGAAAAGGTCATTATCCTCTTCCGTAGAATTAATAAGTTTAAAGTTTTCTGCCTGAACATCTAGATCAAACCCTGGATTTAAAAAGGTTGGAGTTGTGACTTCTCCATTGACAACGATTGAATTACTTTCAGCGTCAACGATCTCAAAATTATTAAAATACACACCCTGATTATCCATTTCAAGCTGCTCATCGGGCAAGGTAAATTGAGAATCGAGCATCGCAATGTTAAAGGAAGCAGCGTCAAATTGCAGATTTCCTTCATAAACGGGCTCTAATAGAGTTCCGTTAAGTTTGAAATTTCCACTGAAGCTTCCATCGGCATTTTTAATCTCTCCCTGGGAAAAACCTTCCAGAGCAGTCATACGAATTTCATTTAAATCAAGATTTAGATCCAGTTTTGCTGAAGGTTCAGCAGCAATATATGATCCGATAAGATCCAGATCGATCTCGCCACCTTTCATCGCCATCTCGAAATCATACTGACTAAATCCAGAAGAGTTCCCCATTAAACTAAGAGTTCCCATATCCACGCCAAGCATAGATAATTTATTGATCTCCATATCTGCCAGGAGACCTGTCTCTCCAAAAGGATCTTCATACACGATGTTCCCGTTCACCTGACCTTGTGCCAGCTTCTCTTCAGGATTCAGATAACTCAACAGCGCGGCTAACTTAAAGTTTTTAAAGTCAAGGCTTAAGTGCTCTTTTTCAACACCGGGTTTATCGTTGCTTATGCGCATTTCCTGATCTTCTCTAAACAGTCTAAAGTTCTGAAAATTCAGGTAATCCGTATCAAAACTCAGCATATTCGAATTCTCTATTTGCCACGGATTACCATTTAGAATTAGATCCTTATTATCGATATGAAATTGCAAGGTATCACCCTGGAAATTCAATTGTGAAGTAGCGTGAACAACCTGGGTAGTATCATAAACCGAGGTGAATTCAAGATTCAATTTTCTACTCTGAACATCACCTCCAATTATGGTACGTTTTATAGCCAGCGGACCGGTATTTAATTCTTTGAATGCGAACTCGAATTTTAGATCCTGTGGATTGGATCTAAGATCCAGTTTTAAACTATCGATCTCACTATTGAAGTAATTTACAAAGGGTATATCGATATTGGCATCCAACCTTCTTCCAGATTCTGCAAAGTTAACATCTATATTAACCGTATCCAGTTTTTGAAGATTAACAAGAAACACTTCTGTTAGTATTGGTGCTTCACTAATCTTCGCATTAATCTTCATATTAACAGGATTGAAAATAGAGTCCTCCTGATAATTTTCAGTAATATATCTTTTGAAGTGTCGGTCTATGGCTGCTGAAAAAGCTGCAGGTGTTGCGTTAGATTTGAGGTCTAAGTTCAGGATTCTGTTATTAATGTCTACGGAAGTAGTATCCTGTCTTACAAATGCATCTGCTTTAAAGCTACCTAGTAAATAAGCTTTGTTATTATAAACCGCTACTCCATCAATGATCTCGGCTTCAAGTTCATATTCCGAAGAATTTCCTTCAAACCAACCCTGTAATTCGAATGCGGCTTTGATTGTTTTTTGAGTGACTCCCAGAGCTTCCAGATCTGCACCATCCAGGTATAAACTAAAATCTACTCTTGGAGAAACAGAATCAAGTGCAACATCCAATTGCGCTTCCATGTCCAGATTTGAATCCTGATACATTAAGTTGATTGGTCCCTTCCCGTTTTCAAGTTCCCCGGTTATATCGATCTGCCTGAATTCGTATCCGTTATAAGTAAAACTCTCTATCGTAGAATCAAGACTCGCATTAAGATCTGCTACAGAATTTCCACTTCCGGTAAGTTTTATATCTATTTGCAAATCTCCAAGGGCTTCATTTTGAAGTAATCTTCCCAGAGATATTCCATCACCCTGGACTTCTGCATCAAAAGCGATCTGATCTCCAAATTCAAAGTTCCCATTAACGTTAATATTGCCATCGGTAGTAGCGATCTTAGCATTCGTGCTAACCTTTTCCATATTACCTTTAAAACTTCCATTGATACTGATCTTTTCTGGAATTTGCATCCCAAGATCAGCTTCGCTTACAAAATTTTGAAGATCTTTTTGAGTGGAAGAAAGTCTGACATTTGGAAGGTTAAAACTTAAGTTTTCTGGATCCTGCGCATTTACGATACTTCCGCTACCCTTAATATTTGTATTTCTCCAGCGTAAATTTAAATTAGCCAGGTTTAGATTATCAACTTTCCCATTTATGGAAAGATTTCCTTTTACAGGTGATTTTGCGAGGTTTTTCAAATATTCGTTCTCTCTAAGATCTGGTTGAAATCTGAAAAATTCGCCCAGCTCTAGATTTATGTCTGAAAGATCAGCCTGTAAACTTGCACTTCCTGGATCTTTCATCAATGCATCCAGGTCACTGTAACTAAGCTGTAGATCTCCGTTGAAACTGTTACCAATTCCGTCGAAAGTAATATCTGTGAGTTGTATCTGATCTTTGGTAAGTTCTGCTTCAAGATTGAATTGATCTATCTCAATCCCGGAAGCTTCAGTAAAATTGAATTCAGAAATATTTAAACTTGCATTTTCAGGTGCGTAAGAAATATTAGAGGCATGTAAGTCAAGGTCTTTAACATCCAGGATATCAGGATTGAAAGTTCCTTTCTTGACCTGAGCATCGTTCACGCGGTAAAGAATGTTATTATTAGCAAGGTCTATTTCCTCAATATTAATCTTCCATTCGGGCCACACAAAAGCTTCAGTAGCACTCCCCTGCTCTTCTGTTGTTGCTGAAGTAGTATTTTGCTGTAGTTCAAGTATAATATCTGAATTATGTAGTTTCAGCAATTCAGAAGAGATAATGCTATCCTTGAGATTGAAATTCGACTGACTTGTTTCCAGCAATTTAATTTTCATATCTGCTGAAATAGAATCGGGACTGGAATTGTAACTGGCTCGAACATCACTAAGGTTTAATTTTCTCACTTCAAAAACAGGTGCGGGACTTGTTTCACCTTCAGAAGGAGGAAAAGGTTTCGTTTGATTATAGGTGACCTGCGCTTTATTTAGAATAGCTTCTTCGACTACAAAAGCCATATTGGTAAGATCTGTTTCAGCAAAAGACAGCTGAAGTTCCTTAAACTTTGCCTTGGTGTCTATACCACTCACATTATCTATATAGTCTACATCAAAATCTTTCAGATCAAATTCTCCAAGAGATATTTGCATACTTGAACTAGTCGTATCTGCCGGGGTGGTTGCAGTTTGTGTGGTATCTGATGCAAATGCCTTCATTAGAACTTCATAGTTAAATCCAGTAATAGAATCTTCCCGAATAATATTAGCACGAACACGACGCGCTTCCAAAGCGTCCAGACTGAATCCATTTCCTTTTATTAAAGGCATAAAAGGGATATTCGCAGTTATATGTTCACTATATATAATGGTATCGCCATTTGGATGTTCGATATAAAGATCATCAACTTCAATATTACCATTAAATTGAATATAGATTCTTTCCAAGTCAATCTTAGCTCCACTCTTCTCTTCTATGGAGGATATAAACTTGTCTTTAATAATATTCTGTCCCCAGGGACTTCTTACGAATAGAAGGATAAGAATCAACAAAATGAGAATCCCCAGAAAGATCTTTCCAATTATTTTTAAAATCTTGATAAAGCGTGCTTTGGCTGTGCTCAAAAAACTGAATTTTAGAAGTTTCCAAAGTTATCGTTTAGATGTATTACGGCGAAGTTATTGCGCAATGTTTACTAATAAACTTCTGTTAAATGTCTGTAGAATATTCATAGGAAGCTGCTCAATCTGGAATTTAAAGAGCTTAAATTGTAGAAATTGTCACCAAATTGGAGTGATAATCTACACAATTACAATATGAATCTGCTACCCAAATTCAGGAAAGCCGGTTATTCCATTTCATTTGATAAACGAAACCAAAATACTTCAAACCGTTTGTTTTCAGAGACTAAGTGGTCGTAGCCGCTAAGTTTTAGAGCGATTTATCGGAAGCCAGAAGCAGCATTATAGTTTCATATGGCATTATTGTAGCAAGAGGTGAAAAGTATTAACTAAATAAGAATACTAAGAACTAAACTAAATTATGAGAAAAGTAATCACAGCTACCGTATTAACCGCAGGTCTTTTAACCTCATGTGTTTCTAAAAAGAAATATGTTGAATTAGAAGGTCAACTGAATGATACAAGAAGTACACTTCAAAAAACACAGGTTGAGAAAGAAGAAATTGAAGAAAAGTATGCACGTATAGAAGAACGTGTTGCTGATTATAATTC
>NZ_CAJWRQ010000132.1 GCF_913046405.1 uncultured Christiangramia sp. | reverse complement strand
CACCTTTTTGTATTTTTCTAAAATTACTAAATATTAATTAGTGGTAATTTTTATACCAATTAATAAATTTTTTAACTCCTTCTTCGATTTTTGTTTTTGGTCTAAAAGAAACCTCTTTAGATAAAGACCTAATGTTTGCATAAGTTGATTTTACATCCCCCAACTGCATTTTTCTTAATTTTTGTTTACTTTTTAAGTTTAGGTTTTTTTCAATTACTTTTATTAGATAACTTAATTGAACCGTTCTATTATTTCCTATGTTGAATATTTTAAAAGGAGCACTACTTTTGTTTGGAATCATTTTTTTATAGTTAAAATTTAAATTTTTTTTTGGAATTTTATCGTAAACCTTTATTATACCTGAGACAATATCATCGATGTAAGTAAAATCTCTTTTCATTAACCCATAGTTATTGACAAATATTCTTTTTTTTTTTGATATAAGTTTTGTAAAAATAAATATTGCCATGTCAGGTCTTCCCCATGGACCATACACAGTAAAAAATCTTAAACCTGTGGTAGGCAAATTATATAGGTGACTATATGCGTGCGCCATTAATTCATTTGATCTTTTTGTTGCAGCGTAAAAACTTATTGGATGATTAACACCGTGTTCTTCAGAGAAAGGGATTTTTTTATTTGCACCATAAACACTTGAACTACTAGCGTACAATAGGTGTTTTATTTTATATTTTTTACAATATCATAATCTTGAGTATGATGTTGTTTGGATGACTGATAATGCCGGTAACACATGGAACCCGATTTTTGATAGCCAACCAACGTACTCAATTGGATCAGTAGATATAGATCCTTCTAATCCAAGTATAATTTGGGTTGGATCTGGAGAAAACGTTGGAGGGAGACATGTTGGATATGGTGATGGAGTTTATAAAAGTTCAGATGGAGGTAAGACATGGAATTTAGTTGCAGAAGGGCAGGAGCCGGGCTATAGAAGTTCGATTAAATTCGTTCCCGGTGGTGATGGGGAGGAATTAGTTGCCGTAGGTTTTGAAGGCATTGATTATAGCAAAGATGGTGGAGAGACCTGGTCAGAATTGAGTGAAGAAGGATTTTTCACCATTAGATTTATCAATGACTCCACTGCATATGCGGCTGGAAGTGGAAGAGTAGCGAAGCTTAGATTTAAATAAAAAACATGCCCGACTTTTAAAGCCGGGCCGTTTCATTCTAACCAAATACTTAACCAATATTATTCGTCACTCGATTTATTATTTTCCTTTTTCGCTCTGTATTCTCTAATGAGCTTTTTATGAAATTCGTCCTCGAGTTTATGTAATTTTATAATGTCTTTCGCTGTAATAATTTGCTTCAAGTCTTTGAAGAGTTGTTTTTTGATCTTGTATTCTTCGTTTTCAACAGAAAGGAATTCATTTAGAAGATCTTCAGCCTGGTCCTCATTATAGCAACTTACATCTTCCAGTTCTATATGCTCACGTTCGTGAAGTTTTCTCTTCTTACGCTCGTATTCATTATAAATTGGCCAGAATTCCTGAGCCAGTTTATCGGTGAGCTCGAGTTCCTGAGTAATAAAAGCTACTTTTAAAGCTTTGATCCTTTTGTGTTGTGCTTCCCGATCTTCGTTTTTTTCCTGTGCCAGTAAAATATTCGCTGGCAAAAGAAATAGAATTATTAGTAGGTATCTTTTCATAATTAGTCCATTATATAAGATGGATCTTCAACGTTTTCATCAATATATTCGAAAGCTGCTTCAGTATCAATTTCAGTAAAGTCAGCTTCCAGATTACCTTGAGTAATCAAATCTGAATATTCAACACTATTAAGGTCGATACTTCCCATTTCATAACTGTCGTAAAGGTAATTTTCTAAAGCCGTAACCTCTATATCATCCCAACCAAGATCGTTCGTTTGATTAGAAGGAAAGAAGTTGCCTAGCATGATGACCATGATTGCAGCTATGGCCGAAGCATATAGCCAGTATTCTTTTTTAAATAACGGTACAACTTTAGTTTCAGGAGCAAAAGATTTTGAGAGGATATTATCTTCAAGCTCATCAAAATAATTATGTGGCGTCGTAAAGCCTGAACTTTCGATTGCAGGTAGTTCATTTTCGTGAGAAATTTTATCCATAAGACTATTTTCAAGATCCTGGAAATAAGTTTCCGGGACTTTGAATCCAGAGTTATTCTTATGTTTAAAATTATCAAGTTTCATCGTACTTATGACTTAGTATTTAAGTAATGGTTTAATTAGACTTCAAAAATTCTTCGATCTTCTTGGTCGCAATGTGATACGAAGCTTTCAAGGCTCCCTCACTAGTACTCAAAATCTCTGCCATTTCTCTATATTTCAATTCTTCGAAATATTTCATATTAAAGACCTGTTGCTGTTTCTGCGGAAGCGTGGCGATAGCTTTTTGTAATTTCAATTGTATTTCGCTTCCTTCAAAATAGACATCACTTTCAAGATTGTCAATAATTTGATCCTGAAGTTCTTCTGAAGTGATCTTTAAGCGCCGCGCTTTTTCATTGATGAATGTAATGGCTTCGTTCGTCGCGATACGGTACATCCAGCTGTACAATTTGCTATCACCTTTAAATTTATCAATATTTCTGAAAATCTTAATGAAGGTATTCTGCAGAATATCATCTGTATCATCATGACTTTTTGCAATATTCCGGATATGCCAGTACAACCGCTCTTTATAAAGCGTTATTAATTCCCTGAAAGCTTCCTGGGAAGTGGATTGCTTCTGCAATCTTAGGATAAGATCCTGTTCAGCTTCTGGTGTGTTGGACATAATAGACGTTCAATACAAAGATATTTAATTCGATTATCGTTCAAAACGATGTTTAAAATAAATGCATGTAAGTAATAGCTTACAGAATACCTCAATAATCAGATGAAAGGAATGATTTCCGGATTAAATGCTAAATAAATTTGGTTAATATGTATTTTGACGTATATTTACAACAGTTAAAAGATTTAATCCTTTTTTTGCCCCTTAAAAATTGTATTATTTCGAATTATTCTTGCTGCCCCAAGTGAGAATAATAATTAAAAAAAGGATGATACCTATGTAGTCATCCTTTTTTTTATGTCGTTACTTCATTTGATCATTCAAAAGACTGCATAGCTACCAGTTTCTTATAAGTTCCATTGGCATCAATCAATTCCTGATGTTTTCCCTGTTCCACTATCTCACCTTTTTGCATCACGACAATCTTGTCTGCATTCTGTATCGTAGATAATCTGTGCGCAATCACAATAGAGGTCCGGTTCTTCATCATATTTTCCAAAGCTTTCTGAACCAGTTTCTCACTCTCAGTATCCAGGGCAGAGGTTGCTTCATCCAGTATCATTACTGGTGGGTTTTTAAGTACAGCCCTTGCAATAGATAAACGTTGCTTCTGGCCACCACTCAATTTGTTTCCGCTATCTCCAATATTTGTATCCAGTTGTTTTGGAAGTTCTTTTACGAATTCCCAGGCGTTGGCTATTTTTAACGCCTCAATAATTTCTGCATCTGTAGCATCATCTTTACCAAGTGCGATATTATTCCGAATACTATCATTAAATAATATTGAATCCTGAGTAACCAGGCCAAGCAAATCCCGGAGATCAGATTTCTTCATCTTTCTAATATCGATTCCGTCGATCTTAATAGTTCCGGAATTTACATCGTAGAACCTGGTGATCAAATTTGCAATCGTAGATTTTCCAGATCCAGATTGTCCTACCAAAGCGACGGTTTCACCTTTATTCACGTTAATAGAGAATTGTTTTAATACCTTTTCATCTTCATAAGCGAAATCCACATTTGAGATCTCTATGCCAGTTTCGAAATTCTTTTTATCAATGGCGTCTGGATGGTCTGTAATGGTCGAAGGTGTTTCGAGAACCTGCAGGATCCTTTCTGCTGCCGCATCACCTTTCTTTACGCTGTAAGTAGCTTTAGAAATTTGTTTTGCCGGAGTCAGGATGTTGTAAGCCAATCCCAGAAAAGCTATAAAAGTTGCTGCATCCAGAGATTCCTCAACAAGAACCATATTACCTCCAAACCATAGAATTACAACAATAACAAAGATCCCCAGGAATTCACTGGTCGGTGATGCCAAATTTTGCCTGTTAATAAGACTATTCAGGATTTCCTTGAGTCTATTTGTGCTTTGCTGAAACCTCTCGTAAAATTTACTTTCTGCATTAAAACCTTTTACGATCTTTAAACTGGAAAGTGTCTCTTCAACAATACTAAGAAAATGACCGTTTTCTTCCTGAGCAAGATTCGACTTTCGCTTTAATTGCTTTCCAATCAAACTAATAATAAAACCAGCGATTGGAAGAAATATAAAAACGAAGAGCGTCAATTGTACACTCATCACTAACATTGCCAGGATCGTAAATAAAATGGTGAGGGGTTCTCGTACAATGAGTTCCAGAATGGAAAGAAACGAAGTTTGAACCTCGTTTACATCGGCAGTGATTCTTGATATCGTATCACCTTTTCTTTTTTCTGAAAAATAAGCTACTGGCAAGGCAAGTATCTTTTTATACATCGCATCACGAAGGTCGCGTAATACGCCATTCCGAAGAAACGTAAGAAAGAAAGAACTTAGATAGCCAAACAGGTTTTTAAGAAAGAAAAGGAGAACCACAATTCCGCAGATAAATATAAGTGCGGCAACTTCATCCTCGTTCACTCTCTGCGTGACCTCGTAATTAAAGTAATCTGAAAAATAATCTTTAGCGTTGGAAATACCAGTATAAACTGGTTTCTCAGCAACCCTTTTTGTTTTATCAAAGAGTACCTGGATAACAGGTATTAGCGCGATAAAAGATAATGTACTGAATATCGCATAGAAGATATTACAAATAATATTGAGGATCGCAAACTTCCTGTACGGCATTGCGAACATCATGATCTTTCTAAAATAGGTCATTTAAAGAAATTTAGCCCAGTTTTAATTCATCTTTGATTCGGGCAATCTTATCACTTAATTTTTGATTTTCAGCATCATAATTGTGAATATCATCCAGCTGAGAATTTACGCTTATGTAGAACTTGATTTTTGGCTCTGTGCCACTCGGTCTTGCCGCGATCTTCGTTCCATTTTCAGTATAATATATTAGAACATTTGATTTTGGAATATCGATAACGGACTCTTTTCGCTCTAAAACATTTTTTGCAGTAGAAGCGTGGTAGTCTTCAACTAAGACAACTTTTTCTCCATCGATCTCTTCCCATGGATTTTCTCTGAGATCTACCAGCATTTGTTTGATTTCCTGCTCACCCTTGATTCCTTTTTTTACGAGGGATATAAGTTCTTCACGAAAAAGACCATGTTCTGTGTAAAGCTCAAGAAGTTTCTGGTAGAAAGATTTTCCTTCTGCCTTCATTCTTGCTGCGATCTCACAAGCAAGTAGGGTAGCGGTTACCGCATCTTTATCTCTAACAAAATCACCAACCATATAACCAAAACTTTCTTCACCGCCACCAATAAAATTCATTTCGGGGTGGTCCTTGATCAGTTTTGCGATCCATTTAAATCCTGTAAGAACTTCTTTGTATTCTACTCCGTATGATTCGGTCAAATTCTTCATCATTGGAGTGGAAACTATCGTAGAGGCAACAAACTCCGATCCTTTGATCTTATCCTGTTTTTTCCATTCCTCAAGCAGAAACCAGGTCATCACCAACATGGTTTGATTTCCATTAAGAAGTACCATTTTACCATCTAAATCACGAACGGCAACTCCAAGCCTGTCACAATCCGGATCTGTTCCAATAACAATATCTGCATTGATCTCTTCTGCTTTATCCAAAGCCATTTTTAATGCTTCAGGTTCTTCCGGATTAGGTGATTTCACTGTCGGAAAATTACCATCTGGTTCACGCTGCTCCTCAACAATATGAACATTACTGAATCCTGCCTTTTCCAGAACTTCAGGAACCATTGTAATAGAAGTTCCGTGGAGAGAAGTAAATACTACTTTAAGATCGCTCTTTGCGATAGCTGAAGTATCAAAACTTCCATTTTCTACAGAAGCTTTTGCAAATGAATCGTCAATCTTCTTGTCGATCTTCTC
>NZ_CAJWRQ010000131.1 GCF_913046405.1 uncultured Christiangramia sp. | reverse complement strand
TAAGGAAGAATTTCAGAAATATGAGAACAGTCTGGAAGAGAAATCCCGGGATCTGGCGAACATGGAAAGGTCTTTGCGTCTTAGCAATTCTTACAAGAATGCGCTGCCTATCGTGGATGAAATTCAGGAAATTATTGATGCGGGTAAAAACCTGAAATTACAGATCGATGGCCTTTATTCAGGATCGAATATTCAAAATGATGTACAGCAACTGCATACAAATTGGATCAGACTGCTTCAGGAAAGAAATAGCCTTACAGAGCAACTGAAAACTATTACTTCTCAGTATTCCAGAATCATAGAAAACCAGGAGAAAGTAGAAAGCGAACTTAAAAGCTTCTGCTTGGAAAATGATTTTGAAAGTATAGAAGCTGCCAGGAAATTTTTGTTGAGCGAATTGGAAGCCAGCAACTATAGAAAAGAAAAACAGCAGATCACCGATCGATTGACCAGTGTTAATGCTTCTGCTAAAACACTATTGGAACAGCTATCAAAATTGAAAAAGATCGAACCTGAACAAGAGCGTTCGATACTCGAAAAACAGCTGGAAGACAAGACAACTAAACTGGGTAGCATGGATACTGCTTGTAAAGAGATCGATAGAATCTTAAAAAACTACGAAGAGAATATAGATCGTAAAACAAAACTGCAAAAGGAAATCTCAGAAAAGGAAAAGCAGAGTAAAAGATGGCGTATTCTTAATGAACTTATAGGAGATTCTAAAGGAAAAAAATTCAACGATTTCGCCCAGGATCTTACTTTATCAAGATTACTAAGTCTTGCCAACGTTCGATTAAAAGATCTCAATGATCGCTATCTTATAGATAAACCGGAAGCACAGGAAGACGACGGACTCGTGGCAATTGATCAGCATATGGGTGGTCAGCGAAGATCTGTCAAAACGCTGTCTGGCGGAGAAACTTTTATACTCAGCCTGAGCATGGCGCTGGCATTGTCTGACCTTGCTTCTAAAAATGTAGAAATTAACAGTCTGTTTATCGATGAAGGTTTTGGAACGCTGGATCCTGAAACACTGGATCAAACCCTGGATACGCTGGAAAGGTTGCAGGCCGAAAGTTCCAAGACCATTGGAATTATAAGTCACGTTGATTCATTGAAAGAGAGAATTTCCACGCAAATAAAATTAACAAGAAATGGACAGGGATATAGTAGCCTGGAAATAACTTAAAAGAGAAAAGCCGGACTCTCCGGCTTTGTCTTAGGCTAATTCAATGATTAAAAATTAAAAATTGAACCATAGTTTTAAATTTTATTTCTCCATATAAACCTCCTTCTTTTAAGTCTCAATATATTTACGACAATTTGTAAGCCAGGGTTTTACGGGAATCGACACTATTAGTTAAATGATTAACACAAAAGCAACTATTAAGATTATTTTCCCTGTTTTCAGCAGGTTTTATCACAAAGTGACTGCAAAGCTGAATTTCATACCACTGAGTTTAATTATATTTACTCAAACTGTCTACTACACACATTATTTATGGAAAAGAAGATCCTAGTCCCTACCAATTTCACCAAACATTCATGGAGCGCATTGATTTTTGCCATGAAGCTTTTCAAAAAATTTCCATGCACTTTCTATCTAATTAACGTTTATAGCTCTCGCGGTTCATTAAGCGAAGCGATGTCCATCCACAAGGAGGATGATGAGGAAACCAATGCCTCTGTTTCTGAAAAAGGACTCGCCAGGATCATGCAGGGCTTAAATTTCAGAAAAGAGAATCAAAAACATCGATTTGAGCAGATAAGTTTTGATGGCAGTCTGGTTGAAGGAATTCAGGAGCAGGTGAATAAACTTGGGATCGATATGATCATTGTAGGTTCGCCAGGCGATACTGCGGGAATCAATACTGCGGAGAATAACAAGATCTCCAAGATCACTGAAAAGGTCAAAGAATGTCCGGTACTGGTCATCCCGGAAAAATATGAAACTGCGATCGATCCTAATCTGGAAATCGTGTTTCCAACAAATTTACGCAAGCCCTTCAAGCCAAGCGAACTGGAACATTTGATAGAACTTGCTCAAAATACAGAATGTTCCATTAGAGTACTCTATATCAATACGGAAGGGAAAGCACTCTCAACCGATCAGGAGAAGAATAAAGAAGACCTGTTGAAGCAACTATCTAAGGTAAACACCAGTTATCATATGCTTACTAAAACCAGTCCTACAACCGGAGTGCATTTATTCATTGAAAGCAGGGAAAGTGATTTTCTTGCGTTGTATCAAAGAAAACAAGGATTCTTCGGAAAGATTTTTAATAAAGCGGCTATCGAGGATATCGATTTTGATCCAAAATTACCAGTGCTTATTCTGAAGGAAATACGCTAAGAATTTTAATTATAGTATCCTGATATTGGTTTCATATGAAAATGTGGAACCAATTCATTTTTAATGTATTTTGGATCACTAAGATTTCACCTGATTAACCTGGAAAGAGCTTAACCAAATCTGTGGATAATACCAGCAAGAAAAAAAAGAAAAATAAGCCTAATTGGATCAAACGCATTCTTATTGGGTTGGGTCTGCTATTTCTTGCGCCCCTGTTTCTTTTCACACTGGGATGGTTTAGTCGAGACCTTTTGATTGATGAGCTTCAAGTATGGTATGAAGCGAATAGTAATGGAACTTTGGAAATTGGAGAAGTAAACGCAAATTTTATCACTGGTTTTCCAAACGTTGGTTTTAGCATAGAGGATGTCAAACAAAGCAGTTTTGACACCATTCTGGATAAGAGAACCATCATTAAGCTAGCACGAGCAGATGTGAATATCGCTGCAAAAGACCTGATGCGGGGAAATATTCAGTTTCGTAAAATCAAGATTAGAGATGCCAGTGTTCATACGCAAGTTATTACTGAAAAAAATCTGCAGCAGTATATCGAACTGAAGCTTATCAAGCAACTCGAACAGAACAGCGGATTTGACCTTCCCTCCTGGGTTCACCCTGATAAAACGAATTTTCAGCTGCAGAACGTTCACTTTATTGCTGAAAATAAAATCCTTCACAAGTATTTCGATCTTGTTGCAGAAAATGTTTCCGGACAAATTGGATCAAATGACGAAGTCATCAGTGGAAATATAACCTACGAAGTTTTTATCAACGATCTTGGCTTCAATACCCGAAAAGGTAATTTTATCAATGGAGCCCAGGCCACGGGAAACCCTGAATTTGAACTAAAAAAATCCAATAATACGCTGAATTTGCCAGCCTTTAAACTTCGGCTGGATGATCAAAATTTCGAAGCTGAAGCTCAATTCGTGTTTGATAAACTTACTGCATACGAATTCAGTCTAAAAAATGAGCTAACAGATTTCAGGAAAATCCAGCAGTTCCTGGCAGATTCCCTGGCCGCTAAGGTGAAACCATACCAGCTTCAGGATCCCATCGCTACCAATTTGAAACTAAAAGGAAAATTTGCATACGGAGACGTTCCTTTTATTCATGTCGACTTCAGTACGAATAATAATAAGCTTCAATTATTCGAGGAACTTGAACTGGAAAACGTACAATCGCAAGGAATTCTCACGAACAACCTAAATTCGACAGACTCTCTGGCAGAACAACCCGGCAAGCGAGATATCAAGCTTTATTTTAAAGATTTTTCAGCGAATCTGGAAGATATTCAGGTAAATGCTCAGGACAGTTATTACCAGTCTACGGCGAATCTAAGAAACCAGGTCAGGGCAAATGTACAGGTCAAAGGTTCTAATGAAACCATGGCCAGGACTCTTGATCACGAGAACTTCAGCTTCAAGGGCGGGCAATTTTCTCTGGATGCAACCATAGATGGCAATATCGATGATCCATATATGATCCTTAATGCTGCCAAAGGGACATTTACTATGGGAAATACCCAGGTAGCTCTTAAGGAAAACAATGTACAGTTACCACTGCGGCGTCTTGATCTAAAATTGGATAACAACAATTCCATTCTCAGGCAATTGCAAATCGACCTGCCCAATGGGGAAAGTTTGAATTTTAGAGGTAATGTAAAGAATGTTTCAGCGTTAATGGTTTCAAACCCTTCAACGCCTGCAGAGGCCAGTCTTATTTTAAACTCCGATGCTCTTAATCTTGATGACCTCATCAATACGGCCACTAAATTCACTTCAGAAAATAAAGGTGATCAGGATAATTTAAAGACATTGCATCAAACACTGGCGACGATCTATAAAAAATTTCAACCTGGCTTTCAGCTGAATCTAAATTCTGTGATCTACCAGGATAACTTATTTCAAAATTTAAAAGCTCGGGTACATCTAAGCAATTCTGAAGTTATTCAGTTCGATCAGCTTCAGTTCGATTACCAGGATGCAGAAACTTTGCTTTCCGGAAGTGTTCGGGTTCCAGAAGTCAAAGAGAATAATCGAGAGCCTATTTTTATAAATGTAACCGCAGATTCGAAAGGCTCTATCAGAGTTTTTCAGGATCTATTCAATATTAAACTGGTTTCTTTGCGAAAGGGTGATTTTGCCTTTCAAGGTAAATTTACGGGTAACGTTCAGTACTTCGATGAGTTGCTGAGAAATGCTGAAGGTGATCTACAATTATCTGGCACAGAATTTTACTATCCCGAGGCTGAATTGAAATTCGCCATGGATACCTTGCATGTAGAAATTGAGAAGAGCGATATCCAGATCGATAGATTTGCATTGGAAACTATAGGTCATCACCCAATTTATCTACAGAGTAAGATCACAGATTTCGCTTCTTTCCTACTGGAGGAAGATACCGATACTGGAAGTATTGCTGTAAAACTGGATGCAGATTACATTGATATGGATCAGTGGCTGGAATCCATTGCTGAAATGGAGCGAAACAGTTTGAAGGATATCAACAAGAATACACATGTTTCAAATATATTCAAGGATATTTATAAGTTTCATCCAGAGTTCCAGGTTGAGTTAGACTCCGTAAAGTTCAATGATCTTATTTCTGAAAATCTTCAAGCTTTTGTGAATTTCGAAAATGACTCGATCCTTAAACTGGACGATCTCAATCTTCAATTTAAAGACACCCGCGCCAGTATTCAGGGCTCAATTACTGCAAATCAGCCTGTGATTAATACTGAATCTGAAAATCCTTTTGACTTCCAGTTTTCCCTCGCCATGAATGGAAAATCCAAAGATCTTAATGAGCTTTTAAATACCGTTAACTTTGAACTAAGTTCTGGTGATTTTGAGTTTACCGGAAGTTACCAGGGACAGGCACAGGATCTTAGTATTCTTAATTCTAATGCTGAAGGTGACCTAAAACTTGGTGCGACCCTTGTCAGGATCAACGAAACAGAGCTTCAAATCCCCGTGGACAGCCTGCATTTGATGATTAAGAATGATCTTGCAACTCTTGATCGACTCGATGTGGATCTACCTGGTAAAAGTTCGATCGATATCACAGGTACTATCGATCATTTTTCGAATTTTATTAATAATGAACAGTTGGAACTTGCGCATACTTCTAATTTCATGTTTAGATCGCCCTACCTGGATAGTAAGGATATTGCTGAATTTATAGGCTCTGATACCTCGAAGAGAAAGAAAAAGACTAGATCTGAATTTAAAGTCACTAATCTCAAGGATATTCTCAGGAATATTAATGACTCTTATTTTCCAACGGCCAGTGTCGCCCTGGACAGCGTTATCATTGAAGGGCTGGGAGTTTCAGATTTTAATGCCAAGTTAAGTTTTGACCCTGATGGCAATTTTGAACTGACCAATACGAACTTCAGTTACCACCAAGGATCAATTAATGTTGAAATTCTCGCTAGCGTTGATTCATCGGAAGTGCTTCCTGTACATTTGATGACAGAGATCGAAGCTATAGATATTCAAAAGCTTATAGCAGATCTCGACTATCTTAATATGGAAGAATTACGTTCTGCTGAAAAAATTGCAGGAACACTTGATCTAAAGATTGATGCCAGAACTAAGTTATTGTCAAACGGCAACATAGATATCAACTCACTGAACGGCAGCATAGTATTCGACCTGCAAGATCTGGAACTATACAATTTTAAGCCAGTTCTGGAGTCGGTAGTTCTAATGAAAGAAGAGCGTTTTGA
>NZ_CAJWRQ010000130.1 GCF_913046405.1 uncultured Christiangramia sp. | reverse complement strand
TTAATTGGCTCCAATATTTTCAATATCGCTTCAGTTTTAGGTTTAACCGCTTTAATTAAACCTATAGTCGTACAATCTTCAGAAATTCTTTCGAACGATATGATCTGGATGCTGGCGATCGCATTTGCCTTACTGCCACTATTATTAATTCCGAAGCCTTCGGAAATGGGAAGAAAAGAGGGATTTGGTCTTATTGCTGCTTACGCTACATTTATCCTGATCACCATTCTATAAGTCTTAATTTATTCTTAAATCTCTTCGGAAATAGGGGTGCTTAATATTAATGATTGGTTAAATTTCAGAAACAACCCTATAAAAATAGGGGGTTATCTTAAATAGCGCGCATTTTTTACGAAATCTGCACACATTTTTTGTTGCATATCACCTATATTCGCAACTTGATTTGATAATTACTGAATTATCTGATGATTTGATAATTCAATCTTTTATAAACCAACACAATTAATATTTCAGCATGTCAACTTTAAGATTCCAAGCTTTAAAAGAAACATTGAACAGGAAGCCGGTGAAGATCAAGGAACCTCGTAGAAGGTCTGAAATTTTCGGTAAGAATGTTTTCAACGAAACTGTAATGAGACAGTTCCTGACCAAAGAAGCATACACGAATGTCGTGGAAGCTATGAACACCGGAAAGAAAATAGATCGTAATGTTGCCGATCATATTTCTACTGGAATGAAAGAATGGGCGATCTCTAAAGGAGTAACGCATTATACTCACTGGTTCCAGCCTCTTACCGGAGCAACGGCAGAGAAACATGATTCCTTCTTTGAACCTTTAGGTGATGGGTCTGCAATTGAAAAGTTTGGCGGTGGACAGCTTGTTCAACAAGAACCAGATGCATCAAGTTTCCCGAATGGTGGAATTAGAAATACTTTTGAAGCAAGAGGTTATACTGCATGGGATCCTACTTCTCCAGCTTTTATCTGGGGAACTACCTTATGTATTCCTACGGTATTTGTAGCTTACACAGGGGAAGCGCTTGATAACAAAACTCCACTACTAAGAGCTTTACAGGCCGTTGATAATGCTGCAACAGATGTTGCGAAATATTTTGATAAGAACGTTAAGAAAGTAAATGCAACCTTAGGATGGGAACAGGAGTATTTCCTGATCGATTCTGCACTTACAGCTTCAAGGCCTGATATTACTTTAACCGGAAGAACATTATTAGGACATTCTCCGGCAAAAGGTCAGCAATTGGATGATCACTATTTTGGTTCTATACCTTCAAGAGCGATCGCTTATATGATGGATCTAGAGATCGAGTGTATGAAACTTGGTATTCCAGTAAAAACCCGTCATAACGAGGTGGCACCAAACCAATTTGAGCTGGCTCCAGTATTTGAAGAAGCTAACCTTTCTGTAGACCACAATTCATTGATCATGGATGTAATGAAGAGAGTTGGTGAAAGACATAATTTTAGCGTATTAATGCACGAAAAGCCATTTGCCGGAATTAACGGTAGTGGTAAACATAATAACTGGTCTCTAGCGACAGATACCGGAGTAAACTTACTATCTCCAGGTTCTACGCCAATGAAAAATCTTCAGTTCCTTACATTCTTTGTAAACACGATTAAAGCTGTTTATGATAACGAGGAATTATTAAGAGCTGCGATCGCAAGTGCTTCCAATGATCACCGTCTTGGAGCAAACGAAGCACCACCAGCAATCATTTCAGTATTTATTGGAAGTCAGCTGACTAAAGTTCTTGATGAACTTGAAAAAGTGACTGATGGTAAGCTTTCTCCCCAAGAGAAAACAGATCTTAAACTGAACGTTGTAGGAAAGATTCCTGAAATTCTTCTTGATAATACAGATAGGAACAGAACTTCACCATTTGCCTTTACTGGGAATAAATTTGAATTTAGAGCTGTAGGTTCGTTAGCGAACTGTGCTGGAGCGATGACGGTACTTAACAGTATCGTGGCTAAACAGCTTAAAGAATTTAAAGTTGCGGTTGATAAACTTATCAAGGACAAGAAAATGAAGAAGGATGATGCCGTCTTTAATGTTCTAAGAGAGTATATCAAAAAATCCAAAAAAATTAGATTTGAAGGAGATGGATATGGTGAAGCCTGGGAAAAGGAAGCAGAAAAACGCGGACTTAGCAATAACAGAACTACGCCATTAGCTTTAAAAGCTCAGGTAAGTAAAAAAACAATTGCCCTTTACAAGGAATTAGGGGTGATGAATGAAACCGAGATCGAAGCAAGACATGAGATTGAGCTCGAAGAATACGCGATGAGAATCCAGATTGAAGGACGTATCCTTGGAGATATCGCCAGAAATCATATCATTCCAACGTCAATCAGATATCAGAACATTCTGATAAAGAATGTACGTGGATTGAAGGATATTTATGCTGATGATTTCGCAAGACACGCAAAAGAGCAGCTGGAAATTATAGAAAGCATTTCTTCTCATATCGCAAGTATTAATTCTAATGTGAATGCGATGATCGAAGCGAGAAAGATTGCTAACAAATTAGAAGATGCTGAAGAAAAGGCATTTGCTTATTGTGATGATGTGAAACCTTTCTTCGAAGAAATTAGATATCACTGTGATAAATTAGAGTTATTGGTAGATGATGAGATCTGGCCACTAGCTAAATACAGAGAATTACTTTTCACAAGATAATTTTTGAATATTTTAGAAAAAGAAAAACCACGCATTTAGCGTGGTTTTTTTGTTTAAGTTATTTTACCATCTAACTTAATTGCATAGTTAAAAGTCTAGTAAATAGGAGTTTAAAAAATCGAATTATCATAAAATTTTGCTTTTTAACAATTATTTATGTTCTTCATCGATTAAAAAATTTTGAATCGTTTAAGTCATCTATATTAGGGAAAGTAATTAATTATGCAACACTAACCCTACCGCGCATTAATTACAACCCTATTTTACTTATACCCTCCCCAACACATCGTCTAGTAGACAATTGACCCAATTTTCAACGCCCTGAATCTTGGAAGTGTAATTTTTTAGTTAACCAATATTAATTTAAATCTTTTATTATGAAAAAAGTGATTTTGTGTGCGGGAGCACTAATGTTTGGGGCGGTAACATTCGGACAGGTATCCGGAGCACCTGAAGCCAAATCTCAAACTACTGTTTCCAATAACAGTGGAAATTCGAACGCCAACAAAGGTAAGTCTGAACAATCGGGAACCGATCACCGTATTAGAGTACGTCAGGCCGGAACTAAACAATCAGTTTACACAATGCAGACAAATGGAACGGGACTCATTGGTGGAAACGCAGCTGAAGTTCTTCAGTCTGGGGATGTGAATGGAAATAGTGGAAGACGTAATGAGGCAGATGTGTTTCAACACGGGGATGAGAATAAGTCTTTAATTAGACAAGAGGGTGATCGAAATAATGCAATTACCAATCAAGGAGTTTCTGATCCATCAAGCTCAGGGAATGCTGCATTCATTAGACAGGGAACTGGACAAAATGCAGAAGATAATTTTGCTGCAATAGACCAGGATGGAATGAATAATCAGGCAAAAACTATTCAAACCTATGATAATAATGATGCCTATACAGATCAAGATGGTGAGAATCACAAATCAAGAATTCGTCAAATAGCTAGACCAGATGGATCAGAAGGACACTGGGCCTTAGTAGATCAGGATGGTGACGGACAGACTTCATGGATTCTACAGGAAGGTGATGGAGCACGAAACTATGCTCATACTGCTCAGGATGGCGATAATAACTATGCTGACCAGTATCAAACGACTGCTGCTACAAGTGGCGATGCTAACAGAGCAAGGATTGCACAGGGTACAGATGTTTCTTATAGTGTGGTAGGACTAGATAACGAGATTGTTTCCCTAAGAAATGAGACTTACGGCGTATTAAATTTACCATCTCAAGTTTCATACTATTCAAGAGATGCTCAAGCTTTTCAAAGTCAGGATGGGGATGATAACCAAGCGAGTATTGGTCAGTATGGAGAACTAGGTGGTAATCCACCTGCAGGAAACTATGCAGAACAGGATCAAACTGGAGATGATAACAATGCTTTTATCGTGCAAAATCTATATGGATTAGTTTCTGGAGGAGGAAACAAAGCTCAACAAGATCAGTTAGGAGATGATAATAACGCTGGTATATTACAAAGTGGAAATGCTCATAAAGCTTCGCAATACCAAAATGGCGATGACAATAAAGCCTTAACAGCTCAAAGAGGGGAAGGAAACAAAGCTTTTACTTATCAATTTGGCAATGATAACTGGGTAAGTACTGCTCAAAGAGGTATGATGAACAAAGCTGTCGTATCACAATATGGCGGACAAAGTTATGTAGCTGAACAAAATGTAGCAGATGGAATGCCTAATGGGGGTAACCAAATAGATGTAATCCAAATGGGACCTGCAGGTACTTATTTTGACAATGATGCTGCTAGCTGTTTTATAGATATGGATACTCCACAAACATGGACATCTACTCCAATGCCTAGTACACCAGATATTTGTACTGATTGCAATTAAAAATAGGAAAACTTAAGAGAGAGGTTTAGCCTCTCTCTTATTTAAATTGTATAAGTATGAAAAAGATCATCATTATAGTAATCTTAATAACTACCCTTGTTCCAATCAAAGCTCAAACGTTTACAGAAGAGAGTGAGGTAGAAAATGTTTTGATTGGAAAAAAAATCGATCCTAATATCTTGGCATCATTCGGTATTACAACTTTTATTAATCCAAGGAATACCGAGATCTTTGGTAATTCAGTTTTCTTAGCTCAAGTAGGAGAGTTAAATGAAGTAAGCATTTATACTAATACAAACTCTAGTGAAATTAATATAGCCCAAAATGGTAATTTTAATAAAACAGTTCTAAATTATACAGCCAATACGGCAGTTTCTGAATTAGGTCAATACGGTAATTATAATTTAATTCGGGATTTTGTCAATGCACCTAATGAGGATATTTCCCTAAACCTTATACAGGATGGTAATAACTTAAATTTTCAAAGAGAAGGAGTCAATCAGCTCACCAAATCTTTAAAATTCAGGCAGACGGAGGCATCTCCCTCAATTATAATTCGAAGTTTTAATTAACCAGAATGAAATTGTCTACTAAGAATTATACCAGAAAGCTGGATTTCGTGCTAATAGGCATTATATTCTTTTTCACTATATCTATAGACAGGCTATACGCTCAGTACTACAATCGAGAGGTTAAGGCTGATATTAAAATTAATAATAACGGTGAATTTGTAACTTTTACCGCCTTTGCAGAAAACCTCACACCTTCAGATCTAAATTTAAATTATCAATTTTTAGTATTCAAGAAGGATTCTAATAATAATGTCAGTAGCACAAGACAGGAGGACCTCTTTTTTTTAAAGGCCAATGAAAAAAAAGTATTGTCATCTAGTTCAATAGGTATCAACCTTGAAGGTAGTGTAAAAGTGATTTTATTAATAAATGACTTGGAAGAAAACCCTTTAGGTAAAGATGTTAAAGAAATGTCAGGTACCAACGAATTACTTGAAGAAGTAAAAACCAGTAAGGAGCAAATCATCATAAATCAGGAGGAAGCTAAACCTGAAGATGGAATAATCATCAGCGGACTAGTTTTAGAAAATACTTTAACCCGAGTTGGAAGAGATTTTTACAGATACTTTTATTCAGATTTCTATAACAAACAGATAATTTCTCCGAAAAACATTGAAATAGAGGAGACACCTGGTAGAGGTAGAAGTACCAGAATTACGGTAAGAATGGGTGATCAAATAATTATGCAATTTTTTGCACAACCAAAAAAGGAATTTCTCAAACAAATGGCTAGCGTAACATTGATAAGGGTTACGGCCTATATTCAACAACTTAAGTCCGGTGCTAAATTTAAATACTACTAAATGAAATCAAAAATTATCTTACTGTTAACTTTTACACTATTCGGAATAAAAGGCTATTCACAGCAATTGGTATACGAACCTTTGAACCCAGCCTTTGGTGGGAATCCATATAATTACAGTTGGATGCTGAGTTCTGCTACTTCTCAGAATAAATTAACTGCTGCGCAACAGCCTAGAGAAGAACAAAGTGAGTTAGAAAGATTGGGAGAAAACCTGAACCGTCAGCTTCTAAGCCAAATTAGTAGGACATTATTGCAGGAGCAGCTCGAAGGATTTGGTTCCTTTAACCAGGAAGGAACATTTACATATGG
>NZ_CAJWRQ010000129.1 GCF_913046405.1 uncultured Christiangramia sp. | reverse complement strand
TTTAGTGTTTACGTTCTCACTTAATTCATGAAGATCTGTGCTAAGCTTGTCACTTCCAATTAGATACACATAATCGTCTTTCCCTTCATGATCAGGATCGATTCTACCAATCATATCAATATTAAGGTTTGCTACGGTATTCACGAGCGGGAAAATTGGCTCATCTGTATAAAACTTAGACCCAACCAGTCCTTTTTCTTCACCAGTTACATTCAGGAAAAGAATAGAACGTTTTGGAGTGTATCCATCTTTACTGGCTTCAACAAAAGCTTCAGCAATTTCAAGAACGCCAACGGTTCCAGAACCATCATCATCTGCACCATTATAAACATTTCCTTCATCGTCCATTCCAACATGATCGTAGTGTGAAGAAATGACTAGAATTTCATCAGGCTTTTCAGAACCTTTTAAAAACGCTACAACATTTTCTGTAGGTTTTACATTTCCTCTTCTAAAATAGCTTACTGGTACTTCCTGGTAATAGTCATCACCGCCAATGGGAGAAGGCAGGTTAAGACTTTTATATTCGTTTTTAAGATATTCTGCAGCCATTTTCTGCCCAGGCTCTCCAGTCTCACGACCTTCGAATTCATCACTCGCAAAAGTGTAAAGATGCTCTTTAAGCTCTTCGGAAGTGATCGTATTCGCATATTCCATAGGATCTGCATTTTCGATCTTTTTGTTATGAGCGCTACATGCGGCCAAAAGTGCAGGTAAGGCCAGAAACCAAATTTTTTTCATATTGTAAATTAGTTTTTCGTTAATGCCGCCAATATAGCGGTTTCCATGCAAAGGATATGAATGTCCCTTAGTGAATAGACTAAGATGATTTGAAAAGGTTTAAATTGAATTGCGTACTTCCTGAAATAATTACAAGATTCTGAAGAATTTCTTTACTAATGCAGACTATTGTAGATAAGAATTTTCGACGTTTTCTACTGGTTGCTTAACGCCTTTTTGATAGCTTTTATAGCTAAAGTCTCCATGATTCGATGTCCGGTGGAATTAGGATGAACTCCATCTTCAGAAAACTTTTTCGGCAGTCCCTTGCTATCATCACGCAAAGAGTCATAATAATTGAGGTAGACATATCCATTCTCTTCCGCAAAATTCTGAAGCCAGGCATTCAGTTCTTCTATTTTGGAAATAGGTTTCAAGCCGGGTCGCCATGGATAATCGTGGACAGGAAGCACCGAACTTAGTATAACTTTAATATTTTTCTTTTCTGCCAGGTAGGCCATGGCTTGGATATTATCGGTAATAATTTTGAAGGAATAGATACCTGTGTTCTCGGCGATATCATTAGTTCCTGCTAAAATTGCCACTGCCTTTGGATTCAAATCCAGTACATCTGCAGTGAATCTTATAAGCATTTGTGGAGTGGTTTGGCCGCAAATACCTCTACCAAGATAATTGTTGGTATCAAAAAAATTTGGATGAAGATTAGCCCATGCTTCTGTAATTGAATCGCCCATAAAAACTACTTCTGGCCATATTGAACTTTGTAAAATTATTTTGTTCTCTTCGCGATACCTATTTAAAGTTGCCCAGTCCTGCTCCATTTTTCTCTTAGAATATCTAATGATGACTGAAAGAAAAGGAAATAAAAATAGACGCCAATACTTCTGCTGAATTTTTTAAAGTAAATTCCTGATATGAAATTGGCTGATTTAGAAGTGGCTACGAAAAAAGTAGAAAAAGTTTAGAAATTAGTTGTTATAAATTGAAAAAGCTTGTTATATTTGCACCCGCATTCAGCAAATAGCTGATGAGGCGCTCCGGAGAAATGGCAGAGCGGTCGAATGCGGCAGTCTTGAAAACTGTTGAGGGTCACACCTCCGGGGGTTCGAATCCCTCTTTCTCCGCAAAGACAGCGGACTAATATATTTAGAATGTTGTTATTAAATTTACACCCAATCCTATTCAGATTGGGTGTTTTTTTATTTTCTATTCTTAGTTGTTTGGTCTTTTTTCACTTCTATTTACTAGCTGTTTTCTAATTTTAAGTTACTTTCAAAATCTTACTACAGTTTTTGATGTGTAAAACTGTGTTGATAACTTAGAGTCTAATTGAAAGATCAACGTATCTTTCTTTATAAGTTTACAACTATTAGTTAATTCGATGTTCAAGGGGAATCATGTGAAATTCATGAACTGTTGCGCAACTGTAAATAATCCTGATTCTGGATTATAAGTCAGACTACCTTTTCGAATTAATGACTTTTACTTTCGCATAAAAAGTAATGGTCCTGGATTATTTCGTGGTCTTACTCGATACTTTCCTCTCCATTCCATTTTATGCTTTTGTTTAACATTAATACATAAGCATTATGAGTATTTTTAGCAAGAGGCTGAATTACAAGCCGTTTGAATATCCTAAAATTTTGGAATTTACAGATGCTATCAACAAATCCTTTTGGGTACATTCAGAAGTAGATTTCACAGCCGATGTTCAGGATTTTCATACCTACCTCTCCACTAGCGAAAAAGATGTGGTCAAAAAAAGTTTACTGGCGATAGCGCAAATCGAGATCGCTGTAAAGTCATTTTGGGGCGATCTTTATAAGCACTTACCAAAACCAGAATTTAACGGACTAGGAAGTACATTCGCTGAATGTGAATTTAGACATTCACAGGCTTATTCTCAACTCTTAGAAGTTTTAGGCTATAATAACGAGTTTGCGAAAGTAGTGGAAGTCCCGGCAATTAAAAACAGAATCAAATATTTATCTGAAGCCCTTGAACATAGTAAGGCAGATGATCCCAGGGACTATGTCTCTTCTTTAATATTGTTTTCAATTTTAATCGAAAACGTATCCCTGTTTAGTCAATTTGCAATTGTACTTTCTTTTAATCGCTTTAAGGGTGTGATGAAGAATATCAGTAACATTATTGCATGGACTTCAGTAGATGAACAAATTCACGCGAATGCGGGTATCTATATTATCAATCAAATTCGTGAAGAATGTCCAGATTATTTTGATGAAAAACTAAATAAGAAACTCATAGGAATCGTCAAAAAGTCAATTGAGGTTGAAGAAGAAATTCTTGATTGGATCTTCGAAACTGGGGAGTTACAAAACATCAATAAAAAAAATCTGATGGACTTTATGAAATTCAGATTAGATGAAAGTTTACAGAGCATAGGATTATCAAAAATTTATAACATCTCGACTGAAGAATACCAACCAATGCTATGGTTTGAAGAAGAGATTTTCGCAAACAGTCTGGATGATTTCTTCGCTAGACGCCCAGTGGAGTATACTAAACACGATAAAAGTATTACTGCGGCAGACCTTTTTTAAACCTTATTCAATTTTAGGAGAAACTCGATAACACTATGACCACAACTGTGAAAACTCAACCATTGATTGACAGTGACACTACTAAAGAAAGACTTTGGTGGCTTAATGATGAAAGTCAGCAAATATTAAACAGGGGCTACCTTTTAAAGGGGGAAACCGTTAAGTCTGCTATTGAGCGTATAGCCAACGCTTCAGCAAAAAGATTGTATAAGCCAGAATTAGCAGAAGCCTTTATCGAAATGATTGAGCGTGGCTGGATGAGTTTAAGTTCTCCTATCTGGGCAAATATGGGAACTGAGCGCGGCTTACCAATTTCATGTTTTAATGTCTATGTGCCAGATAATATTGAGGGAATAACCCATAAACTCGGAGAGGTCATCATGCAAACCAAAATAGGCGGAGGTACTTCCGGTTATTTTGGAGAACTAAGAGGAAGAGGAAGCGCGGTAACTGATAATGGTAAAAGTAGTGGTGCAACTAGTTTTATGAAACTATTTGATACAGCTATGGATACTATCTCTCAGGGTGGTGTACGCCGTGGGGCATTTGCAGCATATTTGGATATAGATCATCCAGATATAAAAGAGTTTTTAGAAATCAAAAATATCGGTAATCCCATTCAGAATTTATTCAACGGCGTTTGTGTGCCCGACTACTGGATGCAGGAAATGATAGAAGGGGACATGGATAAACGTGAAATCTGGGCCAAAGTCTTAGAGAGTCGGCAGCAAAAAGGTCTTCCCTATATTCTCTTTAAGGATAATGTCAACCGTTTTAAGCCACAGGTTTATAAAGATAAGAACAGAACGATACATTCAAGTAACTTATGCTCCGAAATTGCATTACCATCTACGGAAGATGAATCATTTATTTGCTGTCTTTCTTCCATGAACCTAGAATTATACGACGAATGGAAGGATACGGAAGCTGTAAAACTTGCGGTCTATTTTCTGGATGGAGTTTTACAGGAATTTATCGCCAAAACTGAAGGGAATCACTATCTGGCTTCGGCAAACCGATTTGCTAAAAATCATCGTGCCCTTGGATTGGGAGCTATGGGATGGCATTCATATTTGCAAAAGAAAAGGATCCCGTTCGAAGGAATGCAGGCAAAGGGAATTACCCACAACATCTTCGAAGATATTAGTGTTAAAGCAACTAAGGCAAGTAAGGAACTTGCCGTGATTTATGGAGAACCGGAAATTCTCAAAGGCTATGGATTGAGAAACACAACCTTAATGGCCATCGCACCAACGACCTCCTCTTCAGCAATACTTGGACAAACATCCCCCGGTATTGAACCGTTTAGCAGTAATTACTATAAAGCTGGACTGGCAAAAGGAAACTTTATGCGTAAGAATAAATATCTAAAAGAATTGTTAGCTGAAAAAGGTCTTGATAATGAAGATACTTGGAGGAGCATCATGTTAAATCACGGAAGTATTCAACATTTAGACACGCTGACTCAAGAGGAAAAAAATGTTTTTAAAACTTTTAAAGAGATAAGTCAGTTAGAAATTATTCAGCAGGCTTCCATACGCCAAAAGTTTATAGATCAAGCTCAAAGTCTCAATTTGAATATTCCCTCAGGCTTACCTGTAAGGGAGGTCAATAAATTACTGATCGAAGCCTGGAAACTCGGGGTTAAGACTTTGTACTACCAGAGAAGTCAAAGTGTTTCTAAAGAGTTTGTCTCAGACATTGTAAGTTGTTCCAGTTGTGAAGCATAAATAATTAGATCATGAAAAATAATCTTTACAATATGAGATGTCTGGATATATATTTATCCGGATTATCAAAAGAACAATATGATAATATTAAACATGAAATAGATCCTTCTAAAATGAAAAGAGGACCTTTGGTAAGTTGGGATATTTTTATGGATAGTTATCAAAAGAAAATACGCGATGCCAGAAAATCTTCAGAAATTAAACAAGTTTATGCATTAGCTGAGAAATTCAGATGGAGGAATGATTTGAAATTGGCCTTCAAAGAATATGAATATGAGGCTTTGGTCATTACAGATTTGAACCAAAAAATAATCTGGCTGAATGACGGATTCACAAAAATGACTGGCTATTCCAAAAATTTCGCAATAAATAAAAGTCCTAAATTTTTACACGGAGAAAATACTTCCTTAGCGGCAAAATTAAGATTTAGAGAAAAGATAGCTCAGAATAAGCCATTTAAAGAAATCATTATCAACTATAAGAAGGATAGAACTGCTTACAATTGTGAGATCAAGGTAATCCCATTGTTTAACGATAATACAACCCATTATCTGGCATTTGAACAAAAGGTGAGATGAATCACAATGTTATTAAGTTCGGCGGTACAGCTTTGTATTTGATAGATGAAATGCCTTCTTTTACTGCTATATTTAGCAGGTGACAAATAAAAAGTAAATATTCTGGAAGAAACTATAGGAATAAAGTTTCAGACATGTTTGCACAAGGTAGAACGTTGTATTTTATAATATTAGGCAATCGAAGTTACTTCCCCAGAAAGCTTTCAAAGTACGGCTCTAGGATAATGTTATTGGAATCTTAATAATAAAGCTTGGAGGCAGATTTAAACTTCTATTTAATAAAAAAAACCTCCTTTTCAGGAGGTTTTTAGTTTACTTTTTTGATTCTGCAACAGAGACTTTACGAAATTCTTTTAGAAGTTTTTCTAATTCCAAAGAGGCTTTTCTTGCTCTGGTTCCAGCACTTTTATTACCACTCTCTAATTGAGTATTGGCCTCTGTCTGGAATGATTCAAATGTTGACTGAATGTTTTCAACTAGCTCTTTCATTTTTGAGATTTTTAGGTTAATGTGCGAAAATAGAAGATTTTTCCGGGATGCGGACTTCTTCCTGTATTTTTCGTAGCATCAATTGGCGATGAATATGATTCGGTTAAACCTGATTATTCCGAAGGCGCTTTTTTAATTAAGTGAACATTGGATATTTAATTTGATATAATTATAAATATTTACCGATATATTTTGTTATGGAACTGTTCTCCCGTGTATATTTTATTATTATTTACAGAGACGGTGATTGCCGATACAAAACTCACAACATCTCTGCCATTGATTGA
>NZ_CAJWRQ010000128.1 GCF_913046405.1 uncultured Christiangramia sp. | reverse complement strand
CTTTGTTCAAGATGCTATTGCATCGGGAGGTTATCATGTTGGCGGGACATTAACTATGAAATTAGAGCCTACAAAAGAAACAGATACAAACCTTCTTGGTTGCCCTAAAGGTTGGCAGAAAATACATGTAATTGACAGTAGCATATTTCCATCACTACCAGGAACGAATCTAACCGAACTTCTATAGCCAGGCTCCTGCCCTTCCGCGATCAGATTCCAGGTTTTACCACCGTCTTTCGTGATCGCTTTGTTTCCGTTATTCTCTTTTGATTTGGTATAATCTCCACCAATGATGAATCCAATTTCAGAATTAAAAAAGTCAACACTATAACCTCCTGAAGTGGCAGTTCCCTGAACAAGTGGGGTATCAAAAATCTTCCAGTTCTTCCCCTTATCTGGAGAATACAAAATTCTCGATTTCATCCCGCCTGTAAGGATCCAGGTTTCATCCTTATAAATTGCAATATTTGAATTACTGGCTGCAAAAGCTGCTTCACCATCGGCAGTTGCAGGTAGTTGCTCACAGTCAAGTTTTTTCCAGTTTTTTCCGGCATCTCTCGTGATTATAATAGAAATACAGCCATCAGTAGGATCGCCCATCGCAATTCCTTCTGTATCATTCCAGAAAGTCATGGAATCATAAAAAGCCTTCTCATCATCTTCTTTATAGACCAGTTCTAACTGGCCATTATTCCCAGTTTTGTATAACAACGCCGGACTTCCTACCCCAAGCATAAAGAAGTCGTTCGAAGTGCTTGCGATGGCTCGAAACTCGGGATAAATACTATCATAAGCCTGAGTATTCGTCTTCCAGGTTTTGGTCGTAGCATTATACAAACCATAAGTCCCTTTATTCGCTGCGAAGGCCAGGTTCTCACCAATCACCTGTATCGCCCTGATGCTCAATGAATCATCTTCAAGTATATTTTCGATATGAACCTCACTAAACTTTTCACGTTTACTTGTAGAGGCTGAATCATCAGCTTCAGACTCATTATTATTTTTGCAACCTGCAGTAAGGACCAATAGAAGTAGTACCAGTTTTTTCATAAAATAGATTTGATTCAAATATAGATTTTTCCGAATCAAAAAAACGTAACTTTGCCGGCTTAAAGAAGAATTATGCGCCTACACAGAAATCTCGTTTTTGCAACTATAGATGCTCTTGCTGAAATTTTCAACGATGGAAAATATGCCGACAAGGTAATTGAAAAGACGCTGAAGCGTGATAAAAGATGGGGATCAAGAGATCGCAGTTTTATTGCTGAAACCACGTACGATATAGTTCGGTGGAAAAGATTATATGCTGAAATTGCTGAGGTAAAAGAACCATTTTCCAGAGAGGACCTGTTTAGGATCTTCGCTGTATGGTGTGTACTTAGAGGCGTTAAGATCCCGGAATGGCCACAGTTTGAAGGTACTCCGGTAAGACGGATCAAAGGTAAATTTGACGAACTAAGCAGAACTCGAAAATTCAGAGAATCTGTACCAGACTGGTTGGATGAACTTGGTGTTAAGGAATTAGGTGAAAAGATATGGACGCAGGAATTAAGCGCTTTAAATACACAGGCACCGGTAGTTTTAAGAGCCAATAGCTTAAAAACTGATCCTGATAAACTGGCTGGTATTCTACTGGAAGAAGGTATTGAAACTAATAAAGTCAGAAATTACCCTGAGGCACTGGAGCTCAAAGAGCGCTCTAACGTTTTTAGAACGAAAGCCTTCCAGGATGGCCTTTTCGAAGTTCAGGATGCAAATTCTCAAAGAGTGGCAGAATTTCTTGACGTACAACCAGGAATGAGAGTTGTAGATACCTGCGCAGGCGCAGGTGGAAAAACCCTTCACCTGGCTGCACTTATGGAGAATAAAGGCCAGATCATTGCGCTGGATATTTATGGAAATAAATTGAAGGAATTAAAACGACGCGCTAAACGTGCCGGCGCTCATAACGTGGAAACCAGAAATATTGAGACCACGAAAGTGATCAAAAAATTATATAATTCGGCAGACAGGGTTTTAATCGATGCTCCATGTAGCGGACTCGGAGTTCTTAGTAGAAATCCAGATGCGAAATGGAAATTACAACCAGAGTTTCTGGAAAAGATCAACAAAACTCAGGCTGAGATCCTTCAGCAATATTCCAGGATCTTGAAAAAAGGTGGAAAAATGGTGTATGCAACCTGTTCCATCCTTCCTTCAGAAAATGATAAACAGGTTCAGAAGTTTCTAAAAACAGATGAAGGTAAAGAATTCCGTTTGCTAAGAGAAAAGAAGATTCTATCCAGTGAAAGTGGCTATGATGGATTCTATATGGCGCTACTGGAAAAACAGACCTAGAAATAGGAATACTTCCGAAGCATTAAAATTTGTCCTTTTATAGATATGATATTGACAAGTTTTAATTTCATGAATTGAAGGCAAAAAAGTAAATTTGTGTCCTGTTCAAAACAACACAAACACAACTTACATGATCCTTTTCTTCGGAAATCAAACTACCAAGGTTTTTGCGGTTGAAACGCATTCCAACCTTTCTGCACAGTCTATTTCAAAACTAAACTGGCTTTTTGGAAATACTCTTCAAATAAATAAATCTGCTCTGGCAGATTTTTTTGTTGGTCCACGTGCCGCAATGATCACTCCCTGGAGTACGAATGCTGTCGAGATCACTCAGAACATGGGAATTACCGGAATCATTAGAATCGAGGAATTTCTGAAAGTTGACGAACATTTTTCTGATTTTGATCCAATGTTATCTCAGAAATACAAGCAACTCGATCAGGAGATCTTTGATATTCATGTTGAGCCTAAGCCAATTATAGAAATCGATGATATCGCAGCCTATAATAAACAGGAAGGTTTAGCATTAAATGCTGAAGAAGTTAAATATCTGGAGGATCTTTCAGTAAAACTGGATCGAAAACTTACAGATTCCGAAGTTTTTGGTTTTTCCCAGGTGAACTCAGAACATTGCAGACACAAGATCTTTAATGGAACTTTTGTTATTGATGGCGAGGAAAAACCAGTATCTCTATTTAAACTGATAAGAAAAACTTCCGAAGAGAACCCAAACGAGATCGTTTCAGCATATAAGGATAACGTCGCGTTTATAAATGGACCTGTTGTTGAACAGTTTGCTCCCAAAGCTCCCGATGTTCCGGAATATTATGAAATAAAGGACTTCGAATCTGTCATTTCCATAAAAGCTGAAACTCATAATTTTCCAACGACTGTGGAACCATTCAACGGAGCCGCGACTGGTAGTGGTGGAGAAATCAGGGACAGGCTTGCTGGTGGTAAAGGTTCACTTCCTTTGGCAGGAACTTCAGTCTATATGACCTCGTATTCCAGACTGGAAGAAGATCGACCATGGGAAAATGGAATGAAAAAACGTGAATGGTTGTACCAGACACCAATGGACATATTGATAAAAGCATCTAATGGAGCTTCAGATTTTGGTAACAAATTTGGTCAGCCACTAATATCAGGATCTGTACTTACCTTCGAACATAGCGAACACGAGCGCTCCCTGGGTTACGATAAAGTGATCATGCTCGCCGGTGGTATTGGCTACGGAAAAAAGGACCAGGCATTAAAGGATATTCCTGAAGAAAATGACAGGATCGTCGTTCTTGGTGGAGAAAACTATAGAATTGGAATGGGTGGCGCTGCTGTTTCCTCAGCAGATACTGGTGCATTTAGCAGTGGTATAGAATTGAATGCCATCCAGCGTTCCAATCCGGAAATGCAAAAGAGAGCTGCAAATGCCGTTCGTGGAATGGTAGAAAGCGAACACAACCCCATTGTTTCTATCCATGATCATGGCGCCGGTGGTCACTTGAACTGTTTAAGTGAGCTGGTAGAAGAAAAAGGTGGAAAGATAGACCTTGATAGTTTACCTGTTGGAGATCCAACCCTTTCTGCTAAGGAGATTATTGGAAATGAATCCCAGGAAAGAATGGGACTGGTCATTGGCGAGAAAGATCTCGATACTTTGAGAAGAGTCGCAGATCGTGAACGTTCTCCAATGTATGAAGTTGGAAACGTAACCGGTGATTATAGATTCACCTTTAAAGGCATGAAATCTGGCGATAAACCAATGGATCTTGCTCTGGCAGATATGTTTGGAAGCTCTCCTAAAACGATCATGGAAGACAGAACGATTACTCGCAATTATGAAAAACTCAATTATCAACAGGAGAAAATTCACGAGTATTTACAACAAGTTTTGCAACTAGAAGCTGTCGCCTGTAAAGACTGGCTTACTAATAAAGTGGATCGTTGTGTTTCTGGGCGCGTTGCTAAACAGCAAACTGCAGGACCTTTACAGTTGCCTTTAAACAATTGCGGAGTGATGGCATTGGATTACAAAGGCAAGGAAGGAGTTGCAACCTCCATTGGACACTCCCCTATTTCTGCATTGATTGACCCTGTAGCTGGCTCCCGTAATTCTATTGCAGAGGCCTTGTCAAATATCATCTGGGCTCCTTTAGAAAAAGGACTTAAATCTATATCACTTTCCGCGAACTGGATGTGGCCCTGTAATAACGAAGGTGAAGACGCAAGACTTTATGAAGCAGTAAAAGGAATTTCAGATTTTGCAATTTCTCTGGGGATCAATGTACCAACCGGAAAGGATTCGCTTTCCATGAAACAGAAATACAAAGATGGCGATGTTCTTTCACCAGGGACGGTGATAATTTCTGCTGCAGGGCATTGCGACAATATTAAAGCGGTTGTAGAACCGGTATTAAAGAAAAACTCAGGAAGTATTTATTATATCAATCTTTCCGGAGATGATTATAAACTGGGAGGCTCTACTTTCGCCCAGATTCTTAATAAAGTTGGCGATGAAGCTCCTACTGTAAAGAACGATGAGCGTTTCAGTAATATCTTCAACGCCATGCAATCCATGATCAAGAGCGATATGATCGCAGCTGGTCACGATGTAGCATCTGGCGGATTGATCACTACTTTGCTAGAAATGTGTTTTGCCGATGTCAATTTAGGTGCAAATCTTGACCTGAGTGCACTAGGCGAAAAAGATATCATTAAGTTATTCTTTAATGAAAGCTGCGGAATAGTATTCCAGGCTAAAGATGATGCTGCGGAAACTTTTATGAAAGAACTTGAAATAGACTATCATAAGATTGGAACTGCGACTGAAGGTACAGCGCTAAATATTAAAGTTGATGATGATACTTTCCATTTTCATATTGCCGAATTAAGAGACACCTGGTACAAAACCAGTTTTTTACTGGATGAACGTCAAAGCGGGATAGATAAAGCAACTGAGCGATACAACAACTATAAGAGGCAACCACTCGAATTTAAATTTCCAGAACATTTTACTGGAAAATTACCTGAACTGGATGCTAAGAAACCGCGAATAAAAGCCGCGATCATTCGTGAAAAAGGTTCTAATTCTGAAAGGGAAATGGCCCGGGCGATGTACCTCGCAGGTTTTGACGTGAAAGATGTGCACATGACCGACCTGATCTCCGGAAGAGAAAACCTTGAAGACATACATTTCATTGCAGCTGTTGGAGGATTCTCAAATTCAGATGTTCTTGGTAGTGCAAAAGGATGGGCTGGAGCCTTCTTATATAATGAAAAGGCAAAGGCTGCACTGGAAAATTTCTTTAAGAGAGAAGATACATTAAGTCTTGGAGTTTGTAACGGATGTCAGCTGTTTGTTGAGCTAGGCCTTATTAATGAGGAACATGAGCAAAAACCGAAGATGCTTCATAATGAATCGCAGAAATTTGAGTGTAATTTTACTTCCGTAGAGATTCCGCCCAACAACTCTGTTATGCTTTCCACTTTATCGGGAAGTACGTTAGGAATATGGGCAGCACATGGTGAAGGTAAATTCAGTTTCCCATATGAGGAAAACCGCTATAACATCGTGGGAAAATATGCTTATGAAGGCTACCCGGCGAATCCAAACGGCTCACATTATAACGCAGCAGCACTTACAGATGCCAGCGGCAGGCACCTGGTTATGATGCCTCACATGGAACGATCTACGTTCCAATGGAACTGGGCAAATTATCCAGATGGACGCGAAGATGAAGTGTCACCTTGGCTGGAAGGCTTTGTAAATGCCAGAAAATGGCTGGAGAAATAGAGTATAAAAAGGAACCATTCGGTTCCTTTTTTGTTTTCAAACCGGTAGCACAAATCTATATAGTTGTGTTTTTTCCCATAATATAAGATCCATAAAATTCCTTGAGACTATAAATTTAGTAGCGAGAAATGCATTATTCTGGTAGAGATTGAATCCACAAGTGCGCTGATAAATTTGAAAAGTCATCAACAATTCTAATTGAACTGAAATGTCAATTTTTTTTTGATTAGAAAAGTGTTTAGATTTCAGCGGAAAAAAATCATATGAAAAAGCTGAATTTAGATTGATACTGAAGAGTTTAAGGAATAATTAACAGTTTTTATAGATAGTATTTATAGGTCACATTTTAGTAAATACGCAAACAATAAGATTTTTTTTTATCATATTTGATTTGAATGAGCTTTGAAAATTGCTATTTTGCAAGGTATATCTAAAATCTTTCCTTTTCATGAACGACA
>NZ_CAJWRQ010000127.1 GCF_913046405.1 uncultured Christiangramia sp. | reverse complement strand
TCCTTCACCCTGTGGGACAAGGAGTGGAATCGTAGTTCCAACCATAACATTTGCCGGGGAATTATTCATGGTGGTCACCTGGGGTTCCTGCAATAATTTTGTACTGCCATCATTGGCTAGTAGAGATAGTATGGCAGAAACAACAGGCTTACTTAGAGTAGCAAAGTTCATCGTTTGATCCCCGATCATTAAGTAACCTAAATCGAAGGACTGTGATGTATCCGGATTTCCGCTGTTGATGATGCTCATACTCTCTCGCAGATCCCAGTTAATGCCTATGATCTCATCATGCTTCAATGTTGTTTCTATAAACTTAACTGCAATATTAATTTGGGCACTTCTTACATCCAGTGATCGAATAACGCCTTCAATAAGAGCAAAATTTGAAACGTAATCAGTTACCATTAAGATATCTTTTTCCCCTGGCTCAACATTGGTTGATGCCGTTGATGAAAGTGCTTTTATTTTACCCCTGGATGTAAGCACTTCCTGCACTGCTTCAGATATCATGGTTCCTGTGATATAATTGAGTCGAAACATGCGGGTCATTAATTCACCACTCATGGTCTGTTCCGATGTCATAGGCTGTACTACAATGATATTATCCTGCATGAACCATTCATAACTATTTACATGAAGGATTGCATCCAGAGCAGTCTCTAAAGAAACGTCATCCAGAGCAACCGTAACTCTTCCCTGAATATCTTCTCCCATGATCAGGTTTAAATTATCCTGGGAGACAAGCATACGGACAACATTGATCAGTTTTGCTTCTTGAAAATTCAAACTTATCCGGGACGGTGGTAAACGCTTGTTAGATGCTAAATACTTATTCTTGCTCTTTTTTCTTTTCGCCTTCTCCCAGGTAATCTTGAGCTTATGTTTTTTTGTTTTACCCTTTATCGGTACAAGTTTTATTTTGTACTCAGGCACTCGGGTAAAATCCATTTTTATAGCAATCTTTTCTTTTATCTCCTTTTGGTTATTATTTCTAGGGATATTTACTGAGTACTGGTACAAAGGGTTTTGATTCGTCTTTTTTGTGAAATTGCCCTTTTTCCATTTAACATTTTTTAACATGAGATTTACACTGGGTGGAGCAAAAGTTTCATTTGTAACATAATCGAAATTCGTAGCGCTGAATTCCATAACAAGTGAATATGATTTTTCTTCTTCAGAGATATAAACGTCCAGTAGCTCTGGGGATTCAGGAAAAAGTTCATATTTATAGGAGACTTTATCTCCTTTATAAGACTTTTGCCCCAAACAAGCAGCTATGAGAAAAAGACATAAAAAGTGTTTTGGTATGTGTAATGAGTATTTCATTTATTCTTGTAGTTTAAGGGTTACGCGGTATTCATTTCTTTGCAATACCACCTGGTTGTAAGTGATTTTAGTCACTTTAAAACCTCTCACACGGGTCCTCTCATGGACTATTTCACCATTAATGATGGCTTTATAACCGTTCTCAAATCGAGTGATGCCGGTCAGCTTGAACCAGCTGTTATAAACATTGCTTCGGTCATGGAAAATATCTTTGCCCCATCCACCAACCGAAAGAGGCACTGGGTTTGAATCGGATGATTCAAGATGTTTCTGATTTTCTGGGATTGAATATTCCTGCGATCCAGCCTTATAAAACCGTGTATTAATACTGGGAAACATAACGGGCAGAAATTCCATAAATACGGCACCAATCACTAAAGCTACCAAACTCAGGATGATTTTTCCCCGCATCATTGCCCTGCTCCACCATAGGTTAAATATTCTAGTTTAGCGACCACTCCCCTGGGATCGAGACTATCCAGGTTAATTGAACAGTGCTGGAGCTTCACTTGGCTTGAATTTTCTTCCAGTATCTCAATAAAATTCCCAACATCTAGAAAATTTCCTGACAGTTGAAAATTCAGTGAATTTCTCTCAAGTTCGATCTGGTCTTTACCCATAGTTTGATTTAAGGCGGGGAAAGTGTTTCTTGGATCAATCTCCAAATTTTTTATATCTATATCCATGCTGTTTGCCAGGTCACTTATACGTTCAATTTCGTTTAACAATTCACTTCCAGATATCTGATAAGAGATTAACATATTTTTATTTTCAATGAAATTCTGCCTGATCTCGTTCATTTCATTCATGATTTTGGCACCGGATTTCAACTGCTCATCTATCGTTGAAAGGCTTTCCTGAATTTCCTTCACTTCATCTCTGACACGTATGTCATCCCAGACATAAGCATAAATCAATGCTGCAGTTAAGATCAAGAAGATGAAATACCGTGTCTTCTGTTTCATGTTCATCTAATAAACCATACTCATGGTAATTGCTGTTTTCAATTTTTTCAGTTTTTTCCCAGGACCGATATTTACTTTTTTGAATAGGTTACTGCTTTCCAGATCTTTTCGGAAACTCTCTGCCAAAGCAGATGCATTTTCCAGGTTTTTATCATAGAACCCTTTTACAGTAATGGTAATACTGGAATGTTCAGATTCTTTATTGATCTCTTTCGAAGGATCAACCTGTACCTTATCTACCTTTAATTCTGTTACATTGAAATTCCCGGGGATCATATTGCTAAGGTATTTCAATACCAATACCATTTCACTCGATATTTTTTTATCCTGATAAATAAGTTTGCTGAACGTATTTGCCACTGTATTCTTGCTTTGAACAATTTCTTTCATTTCCTGGCGCATGTTTAATAGGCTGAGCTCAGATTGTTTTACAGGTAACTTCGATTCCAGTACTCCTGCCCTGCTGCGCTGGGCATAGGCGGCCAAAGAGAAAACTGTAAGAAGAGCCAGCAGTGAATTTTGGAGGATTCGGTTCGCAGGGAAATAGCGGTAATCTTCCTTATGATCATCTGGAAGCAGGTTGAGTTTGGAATAGGGATCCATCAATAAACCCAGGTTCGCCATGTAATCCAGTTCCAGGGTGTTTTCTTTGATTGCGCTTTTATCCATAATAATCCGGGCAGACTTATTTTGGATCGATTCCAGGGAACGGTCCAAATCCTTCAGCATTAACTCATATTCTACTTCCTGTTCTCTAAAATTCTTTAACTCCTTTTCCAGGGTTTCAATACGGCCACCATAGTTAAATGCAAGACTTTTTAACTCTTTGACCTTCATCTCTAAATTTTCTATTTCATTTTTTTCTTTAGTAATCTGCAATTCAAGTCGGGTACAGGCTTCTTCCATGCGCTTAATTTTTTTCTGGCTGATTCTTTCGGATTCAGCGATCATATGATTTATGGATGTCTGTTGGTTTTTATAATTGGCTATGGTTTGTTCCATCGCAATAATTTCATTAAACAGTTCCTTAGAATGGGTTTTTATTTGCGCCAGATCCATATAGCTCTGCATTTTATGCTGAGCAATCTCCCATTTCCATTCTTCATCTTCCGGTTCCTGTTCCTGGTCATAGATGGAATACTCGAGAACGTGTTTCATATCTTTGTTTATCTTTGATAGCTCCTGATCGAACATGGCCACTTCAACCCGTTTTTCCTTCAGGTCATCTTCCAATTCACGGAGTTGGAGATCCAATTCTTCTTGCTCTTTCGTTTTAAGCTCTATCAAAGTATAGAGCGCATCAACACGTTCATTGAGTATGGTTTTGACAGAAGGATATATATCCTTCACATTAGATATGTTGTTCAATGAATTGCGGTGGTCGATCCCTATTTTCTGAAGATGTTCGTCATTGGATTCAATGAGAATTATCACCTTTTCATAATCAGTTGCATAATACTCCAGATCATTTTCTAGTAAACTTATAGAACTCTGAATACTTGATTCTTGATCACGCATGGTATCCAGAAGATGGTTTAGCTCCTTAATACTTTTTTCAGAGTGTGTTACGTGGATCGAAAGATCTTTTTCCATCTGAGTCAAATATTGTAACTGTTCTGATGTATTCATGTTTTTTCTTCTGGTATTTTTTTGACTACGCTTTTGATTTTTTCCAATGGGGTCGGACACCATAATTTTTTTATTTAAATCTCTAATCGCAGATTCAGATTTATCAAACTCTTCAACCAGCTGTGCCAAATGGAGTTCTAATTCTTCTATTTTTTGATTCGTTGTGAGCAGGGATTCCTGCTTCTGAGATAATTCTTTCTTTTTGGTATCCATTTTTTCCATGAACTGGTTTTTCTGAACCTGATACTGGTCTTCTTCTTCCCTTATTTTGGTTTCAAAAACCGCAATTTTGTTTTGTGTATTTTTCAACCTGCCCTTTAACTTGGAAAGAGACTTAACTATTTTTTCCTTCTCTTTTTCTAATGTATCTATTTGAACCTTCGTATTTTCCAGTTCATCATAATCAGACCGCATACGGCTTTCCAATTTTTTAACATCAATGATTAGGTCTTCATCCTGGAGAGCATCATCAATAACTTTCTCAGCTTCTAAGGTTTCATTTTCCAGTATATGTTTCTTATCATCGATCGTAGTTATTCGCTGTGCTTTTTTATAGTCAACTTCTTCCCTCGCGCGGGATTCTTTTTCAGGTATCTGGTCAATTTGTAATTGAATATCATTTAACCGGTACTCTGCTTTTTCATTCAATGTTAGAAACTCCCCTTCTTTCTTGGAGAGCATTATATTTTTCTTATCCAGTTTATCTATAATTGATTGAACAGTTTTTTCTGCAGCATCAATCTTTCGCTGCGCATTATTAATCCTAGCTGTAATTGTTTTTCTTTGACCTCCAAGGGGACGCAGTTTTATCATGATCTCCTTATGGTTTTTCCGATAACGTATCATAAAAGTATCGTATCGTTTCTTGAACCGCTCAAGGGCCAGGTTTATCTTTGTGATCTCTTCCTGATCCATGGCAATGCTATCTTCCGCCATTTTTTTCGCTATCTCTACAAGATCTCCTTCATTGTTTAACCGGGTTAAACTTTCCTGCAAAAAAAGATGGTACGAATCTGATCTCTTTCGTTCAATACTCTTTTCCAGACTTTTAATCTGTTGATC
This sequence comes from uncultured Christiangramia sp., assembly GCF_913046405.1. GTDB lineage: Bacteria > Bacteroidota > Bacteroidia > Flavobacteriales > Flavobacteriaceae > Christiangramia > Christiangramia marina. Next base: position 1,747 of record NZ_CAJWRQ010000127.1, on the reverse strand, counting down.
TGCACTTCTTTTTTCTGCTTCCAAAAGATCATTCCACTCGTTTTGCTTTTCTTCAAGTGCATCCAACCGTTCTTGAATCGTACGGGTGCGTTTTAGATCTCTCTGCCAACCTTTAATCTGTTTTTGAAGATCAGCGATTTGGGGCATTTTTTTCTTTTTCTTTTCAATTAATGAAGCATGAACTCTGTCTCTGTCCCCTAGGAGTTTTTCTATTTCCTTAGTGCTTCTTGCTAAAAGGGTTTGGATTGATCTTTGTTTTTTCTCAAGAGTAAGTAGCTCTTTCTTAAAAAATGTTTTAATTGTGGAGTCTCTGGTTTTTTCTACCTCGGCAATTTTCCTGTCTTTCTCCTGATCAAGTTCTTTTAATTTTTTATTCAGTTCCTTTTGCAGTTCGCTCTTATCTTTTTCTGCCTGGTGAACCAGAGGACGTTTCTGCTGATTTAAGTTTTCTAATTCTTGTTCATGTTGAACACCCTGTTTTTTTAATTCATCGATATAGTTTATAGCATTATTGATTTCTAGACTTATACTTTTCTCTTTTTGAGAATGCTCATTGATACTGTTATTTATATCTTCTTCCTGGAGCCTGATCTCATCGAGTTGCTCGTTTAGTCTCCTGCTTTTTTCTTCATAAGAACTGTTGAGATTATCGTAGCTTCCATCTAAATCATTTTCCATCTGTTCACATACCACGATTGAACTGGTTAACTGGATTAACAGATCTTTTAATTCAGACAATTCTTTTCCAACTGACTGCTGCTCGGGCTTTAATTCTTTCAATAGTTCACGATGGTTAATTAATTCATTAATCAATTCCATTGTTTCACGTGTATAACCCAGGATATCCAATATTTCGCGGCGCTTTTTATCTTTTTCTTTTAAATCATTTTCATGTACAGCTAACTCCTTCTTCAGTATTTGTAAAGCTTCCTTTTCTTCTTTATTATTTTTTCTTGCTTCCTTAATCTGAATCTTAAGCTGTTCCTTTTTTGTTTTAAGATCTTCCTGTTCAATATTTAGTTTGACTATGGTTGCTGTCAGCTTTTTTAATTGGTCAAGGTTATGGGGGGCTTCTCGTACCATATCCAGTATGTCCAGCAATTTCTTCCGAATTTCAATTCCATTCTCCCCGTCTAAATACTGGTCTGGCTTATAATCCGTTTGCCCAGAAACTATGTTTGCAAATGATTTTCTTATCTGATTCAGTCGTTTGGTATTCTGGGATAATAAATAACCGGCCTGCTGGAGTGTATTCAAATCTTCCTTGGTTAAACTATTTATTGATTTTAGGTGAGCTAAAAAAGATCGTTTAAACGCATTTGCCGTATTTTGAATCGCTTCCTTCAGGTATTCAAACACAGCAACCTCATTATGTCCATTTTCCAGCTTTACGTTCATTGCCTGGAGCGCTTCCTGAAATTTTAATATTTTTGTTTCCTGATCATCCATCTCCTGATCATACCGTTCTTTCCTATCTGTAAGAGTTACACGTGACCTGGCTGCAGCTTTGATCTGAGATTCATATCGACCTTTTGATTCTTTTCGAGCTTCTTCTTTTTTCCTTTGAAAATGATCTGACTCATATTCAAGCTCGGAGATTTTTTTAATTAAATAATCATATTCTTTATACTTTTCCAATAAAGTCTCACTCTGGTCATCCAATTGAGCTGTTACTGCTTCAAGATCAGAAGCAAGAGTGTCCTGTCCATCAACATATTCAGCTTTCAAATCCTTGAATTCCTTCGCT
>NZ_CAJWRQ010000126.1 GCF_913046405.1 uncultured Christiangramia sp. | reverse complement strand
CAAATGATCAGTGTTTACGGTGCTTTTCACGTTATTCATCTTTCGGATTCTCTTGCTGAGATAGTGAATTTGTCGCTAAGGCCTTATTAACAGGGTCACTGATGGTTCTGCCATTCTTACAGCTAATTGACAAAATTGCGCTATAGCGTATTTTTTGAATCCAATGTTTAACATAGTTTTAAGACCCTTGAACAATTTCTTGAATTTTCTCCTATCGCATTGTTTCGAATCTCGCAAGAATGCAGCAGAATCCTTATAAATATTTGAATACCTAGCAATCAACTACACATATATTGGATATTATATCCATAATAAGTCAGGATTTCATAAATAGATTTTAAGTTTTTATTAATGATAATTCTTATGGAATGTGGCTAAATTAACGGTCATCTAGGGGGTAAGCTACGTGTTTTGAGTCCTATCGCATGGTAATTGCACCATAGTAATCGAAATCGTTCGACAAAAAGTCGATATTATTTGAATTAAAATACCAAAAATGAAAACATTAGTAATTGGAGCAGGAAACATGGGATTAACTTACGCTGAAGGGATGGCACAATCTGCCATGCTTAATAGGAGAAATCTTATGGTATTCGATAAATCAGCAGATGTGATCGCAAGACTTAGAGACTTGGATCATTTCGATGTTTACGAATCACTGGAAGAGTGCCTGCCTCAGGCCGATATGGTTTTTGTAGCTGTAAAGCCTTATCACTGTGATGAGCTTTTTGAGGAGATGAAGTCAATGGTTAATAAGGATCAGATATTCGTATCCTTGATGGCCGGTGTTACCATAGAAAAAATTCAGAATGGTTTAGGAGTCAAGAAAGTGGTGAGATCCATGCCTAATTTACCTGCACAGGTTGGCAAGGGTGTTACTTCTTATACAGAATCTAAAGAAGTATCCAGAGTAGAACTTCTAATGGTTCGCAATCTTCTAGATACTACTGGAGAATCTATTCATGTTAAGAATGAGAATTTTATTGATGCCTCTACTGGTATTTCAGGAAGTGGTCCGGCATACGTTTTCTATTTTATGAATTCCATGCTGGAAGCTGCTCGAAAGATGGGCTTCAGTAAAAATGATTCCAAGGTATTAGTAAGTCAAACCTTTGAAGGTGCTGTGGAACTTTTCAACCAGAACGATCTTAGCCCGGACACATGGATGGACCGGGTAGCTTCCAAAGGTGGAACTACCAGAGCTGCACTGGATTCCATGGATGATAACAATGTAAAGGAACTCATCAAGGATGCAGCATACGCAGCCTTCGATAGAGCCGTGGAACTAGGAGAAGAAAAATAATCAACTAACAAAACCAGATAACCAAAACATCTATAATGGATAAGAAAAGAAGAATTGTCGTAAAAGTTGGAACTAATGTCATGACCAACAAAGACAACAGAATTTTGGGACCAATATTGAAAAGTTTGGTGCGACAGATCGCAACATTATACGAAGAAGACATCATGGTTGTTCTAGTTTCTTCAGGATCTGCAATTGCAGGGAAAGAGATTCTTGGACAAATTAGTGTAGAGGATGCCAGCAAACGTAGACAGGTGTACTCTTCAGTAGGGCAACCTAGAATGATGCGTCATTATTATAGCATCTTTCATGACTACGGAATGCGATGCGCACAGGTACTAGCTACAAAAAGAGACTTTAGCCCGGGTATACACCGTGAGAATATGATCAATTGTTATGAATCCTTGTTATCTGAAGGAATTATTCCAATTGCAAATGAGGATGATGCTGTATCAGTAACCATGTCTATGTTTTCTGATAATGATGAGTTAGCTAGTCTTGTTGCTGAATTGATCGGTGCTGAAAAACTGATCATCCTTAGTGACACAGATGGTCTTTATACTGGTCATCCTGAACATGACGATTCAGAAAAATTGAATAAAGTACAGATTGATGAGAATGTGGAAAAATACGTTCAGCAATCTGAGAAAGGTGAAGGCGAAGGTCGTGGAGGAATGGAGTCCAAGATCAAGATCGCCAAAGGTACTGCAGCAAAAAACATCGATACCTATATTGCTAATGGTAAACGTGAAGATGTGATTCTCGACATTATGGCTGGAAAACCAGTAGGTACCAAGTTTACCACGTAATAACCAATTAAAAACCTAAAAGAAACGAAGAAATGAAGTTGATAAAAACAGATACTAAAAATAACGTATTAAAGTCTATGATGAATATCCTGGACAAAAGACGTCAGGAAATCATAGCAGCAAATAAGAAAGATCTTGATGCTTTCACGAAAGATGATCAGGCCATGTATGACCGCTTGATCGTTGATGAGAAAAAAGTTGACGGTATGATCCAGTCTGTAAAAGAAGTGATGGAACAGGATGATCCAGTTGGCCAGGTTATCGAGCATAGAAAACTGGATACCGGACTGGATATTACGAACAAAACTGCTCCGTTTGGAAATATCATGATCATTTATGAATCCAGACCAGACGTAACTATTGAAGCAGCTGTTCTTGCCTTCAAAGCAAACAATAAGATCTATTTAAAAGGTGGTAAGGAAGCAATTGAAAGTAACAAGATACTTGAAGAATGCTGGCACGAAGCACTTGAGGAAAACGGGTTGGATAAAGAGTGGATCAAGCTTTTACACCTGGATAGAACCGAAACTCAGGAATTCCTAAAAAACCCACCAGAGCAATTAGACCTTATCGTACCACGTGGTGGCGAAAGACTGATCGCTTTTGTTAAAGAACATGCAACCGGAGCAGTGTTAGTTTCCGGGAGAGGAAATAACTTCCTGTATGTATCTAAAAATGCCGATTTCGAAATCGCTAAGAAAGTAATGCTGAATGCCAAGATCGATAAGATCTCTGGTTGTAATGCCTTAGATAAGGTTCTGGTAGATACTAATATTGAAGGATATGAGTCTAAACTAAAGGAGTTAGAAGAATTGTTCAGCGACAATAAAGTTGAAATTCTGGTAGATGAAAAAGTATCTGAAGTTCTTACCGATCAAACTAAAGTACCTTCTGAAGATACCTGGTATGAGGAGTTTCTGGCGATGAAAATTGTGATTGGAGCCGTTGACGGACTCGATAATTCTATCGAGAAGATCAACCATTACTCCGGAGGTCACTCTGCTTCAATTATCACTACAGATAAAGAAGAAGCGATCACTTTTATGGAGCAGGTAGATTCGGCAGCAGTATATCATAACGCTTCCACCCGTTTTACTGATGGTGGGCAAATGGGCGTTGGAGCTGAACTTGCAATTTCAACCGACAAGTTGCACCATAGAGGGCCATTAGGTCTTAAACAATTGGTGACTAATAAATATTATATTTTGGGTGAAGGACATGTAAGAGTATAATCTCAATCCATATAATTTGAAAAGCCTGGTAAATGCCAGGCTTTTTTTATGTCCGGATTCCAGGATAAGATGTTTTGCGTTTACCCATCCAAGAGAATGCGTAAATTCTTGAATCTTCAAGTTCTCGAACATAATTAAACCAATAACTGTAACGTTTAAGGGACTGTTCAGTCTTATAAACAGAAAACAAAAGCACATATGAAAAAATTAGTGATGGGTCTGGCTGCAGCTTCAATGTTGTTTGCTTGTAAGACTCAGAAAAATCCCCAGGCAACCATTGAAAAGCCAGTTCTGGCTCAACTTGATCTGGTAAATGTTGAAAATGATAAAGTGTGGGTTACCGTAGACCCTGCAGAATTTAAAACAGAATCTACCATATTCAATATTCCGAAAACTGTTCCCGGAACTTATTCTGAAGATAATTATGGAAAATTTACCGAATCTTTCAAAGCTATTGACTATAAAGGAAACGAATTGAGCTTCGAAAAGCTGGATGATAATAGTTATAAGATTGAAAAGGCCGCAAATCTGGATAAAGTTATGTATCTGGTAAACGATTCTTTCGACTGGGAAGAAGAAGGTGGTGTATATTCCATGGCAGGAACAAATATTTTAAAGGATAGGAACTTCCTTCTTAATCTTCATGGTTTTGTAGGCTATTTCGACGGGATGACCGAAAAGAAATATCAGCTTGAGATCGTACGCCCTGAAGATCTTGTAGCAGGAACTTCTCTTACTATCGCTTCTACTAAAAATTCTGAAACAGGAAACTCTAAAACAGATGTTTACCACCTGGATCGGTATTTTGAAGTGATCGATAACCCGATCATGTATTCAAAGCCGGATACTACCAGTTTCATGGTAGAAAACATGCAGGTTTTACTTAGTGTCTATTCACCAAATGAAAAACATTCAGCTCAGACTTTGAAGCCTGGAATGGAGAAAATGATCCGTGCACAAAAGGAATTTCTAGGTGATATAAACTCTACAGATAAATATGCCATTCTTGTATACCTTTCCGAAGGTGAAGGAGATGCTTCGAACTATGGAGCTCTGGAACATCATACCTCAACAGTGGTGGTAATGCCTGAGTCTATGGATGCATCTTCTCTGGACAAAAGCATGACCGATATTGTATCGCATGAGTTTTTCCATATCATTACTCCACTTGGAATTCATTCTAACGAAGTTCATTATTTTGATTACAACGATCCAAGTGGGCAACTCAGGGTAAAGCAGCCGGAAGGCTCACTTCAGCCAGCGACTGCCCTTGCGCGCCGCTTTTTTGGCAACCGGCGGTCCGCCGAGGTCGATTGTGTTTTGCTCAATGTCCTTGAGCCTTGTTCGGGCAAGGGCGAGCATTTCCTTTACCTTATCGGGATGCTCGGCACTTAGGTCCTTCTCCTCGGCAGGGTCCTTTGATAAATCAATGAGCACCGGGCCCTTTGCCGATCCGGCCACTTCCTTGACATGGTCAAAGAAAGAAAAGTTTCACTTTAATCCGTCTCTAATTTTCTTCGGAAAGTCTGTAGTTATAGAGTCTACGCCCAAATCACGGAAGTGCCTTGCTTGCTTGATCTCGTTAATGGTCCAGCAATGAAAAGATAGTTTAGATTTACGTAGCCTTTTAACAAAACCTGAATCAATTACCTCTTCATTGGCTTGGGTCCCAAGACCGCTTGCCAGAGATACTTTAAGAGTTTGGAAAACATCATTTTGGTCAGGCGTCCATGTTCCTGTTTCCTTGATCTTTTTGTAGGATTCTAGAAAATTAGCTTCAATCTCAGGCCACTGCTTGCGACATGCCTTAATGAGATGATAGTCAAAAGCGATAAAGCTAATCTGATTGGCCAGTTCTGGTCGCTCTTTCATTCTTTGATCAAGAACTTTAATTAAAGGTGCCATAATCTCAGTCCCACATTTAATTTCGATAAAGAATTTTTTACCGTCCGGAACTGAATCTATAACTTGTTCCAATGTGGGAATACGAGCACTAGAATATTTTTTATCCTTCCATGATCCCACATCAATGCCCTGCAACTCCTTGAGAGTAACCTTTTTCACAAGAAGCTTAATCTTCCCCCCACTAACTTTGCTTGTGTCTGCATCATGAATTGCAACAATGTGTCCATCATGGGTCAGATGAAAATCTCCCTCTATACCATCGGCTCCAAGATTCCACGCTAAGTTAAATGCTTCCATTGTATTTTCTGGAGCAGCACCGGACGCACCACGATGCGCAATGATCAGCGGTGTCTCAGAGGATGCTAAATTTATTAGAACCGAGAAAAAGAAAAGCACAGACATTAATGGAGATGAAAAATTCATTGTCCGCCGAGTTGAGTCCGTGCATTTATCCATAGGAGTTCAAAGGTTCAAGATAATAATTGATCATGTCCAGAATCAATTCCGTGACATTCCACCATAGTTTGGATTAGACCTGCATAGATAAAGAAAAGTGAGATGATTTATTATTATCTTCAATGAAAAGGATTCTCGACACGAGGACCCGGAAAGCAAATAATCATCCTAATCCTAAAGCCATGAAAAAAATCACCTCGACTCTCATTACTCTAATTGCACTCTTAGGACTGAGCTTAGCAGATCACCATAGTAAATCACTCTTCAACGGCAAGGACCTCACCGGTTGGCAGGACCGCAACGGCAAAGTATCCAAGTGGGAAGTCGTTGATGGCGCAATCCAAGGTCAAAAGAAAACCGGCGATATATGGAGCAAGGAAAGGTTCGGCGACTTCGTTCTCTCACTAGAATTCAAGACAACAGGAAATAGTGGTATCTTCTTTAGAACAGACAACCCAAAGAGCCCTGTACAGACCGGAATTGAAGTCCAGGTCGAGAAACCTAACGGACCAAACAAGCACTCGGTAGGCGCTCTCTATGATTTGGTCCCTCCAAAGAAAAATAATGCAACGACCGGTTGGAACAAAATCAAAATTACTGCGAAGGATAATATGATCACCGTGGAAATGAACGGTGAAGTTATTAACGGAATGGATCTGAACAAATGGACAGAACCTAATAAAAATCCGGATGGATCCAAGAACAAATACAAGACCCCATTGAAAGACTTCAAGAGAGAGGGACATATAGGTTTCCAGGACCATGGGCACCTTGTCTCTTACCGAAACATTAAAATCAAGAAGCTCTAAGATTAAATAATCCTATGGTCCTCGTCCGGTTCGGTACGGCCGCAACATTATCGATTTTTATATCGGTCACTTGCTTATTTGCTAAGAATAAAGGGTCAACACGAATCAATCAGATACAGCTGATTGGAACTCACAACTCATACCATATTGCTCTTCCTCTGGAGAACCTTAATAGGATAGGCATTATCAACCGTGGGCTTAAGGATTCCCTTGAGTACTCGCACCGACCGCTCACTGAGCAGTTACAGACGCTTGGAATCCGTCACTTTGAGTTGGATGTTTTTGCTGATCCCAAGGGAGGCCACTACTCAAGAAGGAAA
>NZ_CAJWRQ010000125.1 GCF_913046405.1 uncultured Christiangramia sp. | reverse complement strand
TTGAGTGTACATTCTTTGCTTGAAGGTTTTCCTATGGATCATGATAATCACCTTTTGCATGGCGTTGTAATCCACAAGATACCCGTTGCAGCAATTCTTTCAGTATTTTTGGTACAGAGTAAACTCAGCAAACCAAAAGTTTTTGTATTCCTGGCTTTATTCGCTGCCATGACGCCCCTTGGAAACTGGCTTAAGAACAACATTCCTGAAATCGCCCGATATGCAGATGAGATCAACGGTGTAGTTATTGGTATTTTTCTTCATGTATCTACTACGATCCTATTTGAATCCTCTAAAAATCATTCCTTCAATGCTTCTAAACTGGGAGTTATAATACTAGGGGTTTTACTCGCTTATTTCATTTAAATGTTTAGTAGAGAGGAAGCAAAACAAATACGCCAGGAATTCTGGACTAGCTTCGGAAAAGAGTTTCCGCACAAATGGTTGCTGTATAATACCAAGATGAAAGAAATTCAGCTAAAGTTTAGCTTTGAACATAAAGTTGCGCAGGTTTCTCTGGATATAACAGATGCTGATGAACTTATACGTGACTATTATTTTGAAAAACTTCTTTCTTTAAAAACGGTACTAAAAGATAGTTACCTTCCGGAAATAATCTTTGTTAAAGACTATGTTCTACCCGAAGGCAAAACCGTTTCTCGTATTTATGTAGAAAAGGAAGGAGTGAATATTTACAACAAAAAATTCTGGCCTGAGGTGAAGCAATTTCTTGCTGAAAACATGCTGAAGCTGGAAGAGTTTTTTGATGATTTTCAAGATTTTATCAAAGACTGAAGTCTTATTGCTAATTTTTAGTAATTTAAATTCTCAAATATAGCTACTGCTGGTCTTTACCCTACCTGATCTTGTCATTTTATAACTAAACAAAATTTTTAAAAATGAAAACGATTAAAATTCACTATTCACCTTCTTATTGATTCTTCTAAGTTCATGTTCATCGGATATTGAAAATGCTGAAGTAGATCGAGCGATGGTAGTTGGGCACCTGGAATCTGGAAGCCTTCGATTTTTCCGGAAGTACAAGCGGTAACTTTGAAATAGTCGATCTTAGCTCTGACTTAAGCGGTGAAGCCAGGAATATCGATACTGCCTTAAGCTTTAACGAGGATAATACTTTCAATTTTGAAGGCAGTTATGATGATGTTTTAGAACCGAAGGAATGACGTTTCTTCTACCGGAAATTGGAGAATGGAAGGTGATTACATTATATCTTCGGCAGCTCTTGGCCAGGTTCAAGGACAAGGCGTTCATGGTCCGGAAGAAGGTAGAATGAATATATTCCAATAGATTTTTAAGCACTTCTAAATTAAAATTCTAATTCGGTTAAATAAGATTGTGCCTCCTCGCCTTCTCCACAGCTTCAATTTTAGAGTGCACCTGTAATTTTTTATAAATATTTTCAATATGTTTTCTAACTGTATTGGGAGAAAGGAAAAGCCTTTCCGCAATAAGGGTGTGGCTCAAACCAGTACACAGATATTCAAGTACCTCAATTTCTCTGGAAGACAGCGAAATTTCTTCCTGATATGCCAGTTGAGTTACAGCTTCTGGATTTCGTAATAATTTCAAAGTTTTCTTGGCTATAGAAGGCGTCATTCCAGCGCCTCCATTCATAGTATTAATAATACCCCTATGTAGGTCTTCCGGATTCGTATCTTTTAGAAAATAACCATCTGCACCTGCTTTTATAGCATTAAAAATGTATTCGTCATTATCAAAAACCGTTAGCATGATGATCTTTATATGCGGAAATTTTTGTTTTACCAGCATCGTGGTGTCAATACCATTAAGACCAGGCATTTCGATATCCATCAAAACTAGATCAACATTCAGGTTTTCCTGTAGCTTTTGTAATAATACCTCTCCTGAAACCAGAGATATTCGATGCTCTAGATCATTGAACAGAGAAACTTTCTCCTCCAGCGCTTTGAGAAGAAACCTATTATCATCTAATATCGCTATTCTAATTTTCATATTGAAAAAATTCCGCAGAGACCATGACGATCCTGCGGAAGATTAAAATCCATTCCCCCAATAAATGGATGATTAAAAATATCAAGAAGCTGCATAATATAAAATAAGGCATATGCACTATTTAGTAACTATAACTTCTACACCCTTATTTAGTTCTGAATGAACTTCAATAGTGGCATGAATATCCTTAGCTCTTTTTTCCATATTATATAATCCATTACCATATTCAATGAGATTCGGATCAAAGCCAACTCCATTATCCTGTAACTTAAAGACGATTTCAGAATTTCTTTGTTCGCCATAAAAAGATATAATTTCAGCGCCAGAATACTTAATCGCATTATTTAAAGCCTCCTGAATAATCCTGAAAATATTAATACCCTCTAAAGCAGTAAATCTCTTATCTGAATTTACTTTGAACTCGGAAATAAATTTCTTTTCTGGATGGAGTTTTCTGGCATTTTTAAATAATTCCTCTATACGAAACACCAGTTCTTCCAAATTTATATTTTCTTTATTCATTGCCCATATAGTGTCTCGCAATTCATTTATGGTAAGAGTTGTGAACACCCGAATCTCATCTATTTTGTTAGCAATTACTGAATTCTCCTGCTTCATTTTGAACTTAAGATTGTCCAGGCTTGAAATAATAAAAGTAAGCTGTGATCCTATATTATCGTGTAGGTCCCGACTTATTCTTAATCTTTGTTCCTCTAATCTATTCTGGGTTTCAATTTTGGCGAGTGCAACGTCCAGTTCTTTTTCTTTTGAAAGTTGTTTTTTTTCTAGATTTTTCCGGTTTATAATTAAATATGCCACCAAGCTACCGAGTATTAATATTGCTAGAATCCCTGAAATAGCGAAATTTCTTCTCTCTATTTCCAACTCGTTTTCTGCGATCTTATTCTTCTGAATTAAAATTTCGTTTTCTTTCCGCTCTGTTTCAAATTCCACATTCAATTCAGCAATCTTCTCCTTCACTTCAATTGAATTGATACTGTCTTTGAAGATGTTATATTTTTCGAGGTAAAATAAAGCGGAATCTGTGTTGTTTCTCAATTTATACGCTTCAGACATTTTCTGATAAGTATACTGAGCCAGAAAATTATAGTTTTCTCTCAGTGCTAAAGGTATGGCCTGATGAAAGCTTTTTATAGCTAAAGATGCATTTTCCTCTTCAAGATAAACTTCGCCTATTTGTGTGAAGTTTTCAGCTATTCCTTTTGGATCGTCATTTTTAATTCTGATTTCTTTGGCTTTTTCAAAATAATATCGAGCGCTATCAAAACTTCCTAATTGTCCGTATACACCAGCAAGATTACTGTAGCTGTAGGGAATACCCACCTTGTAATCATCTTCCAGAACTATTCGAAGTCCTTTTTTATAATAAAGCTCAGCGCTATCAAGTTCTCCCTGCATTTCTTTTAGAACCCCATAATTATTATAAATTCGGCTTTGTATAAATCTAAAATTCCCTTCTTCAGCAAGTTTTTTGCCCTTCACCATATAATATTGAGCCTTTTCTATATCTTCCCGCTTGAGCTTATATCCTAGCTCGCCATAAGAATCAGCTACTTTTTCATCATTACCAGAATTTTCATAACTCTTAATAGCCTTAAGCATATATTCCACGGCCTTGTCTTGATTGCCTCTATAACCAAAAATGGTTGATAGTTGCCAGTAGGAATCGGCAATTCCATTGATATAATTCAATTTTTTGGAACGCTTTAAATTATTACTGAAAATGACCAGCAAAGAGTCTGAAGAAATATTGGAATCCTGAATGGTCAGAGAATTTAAAGAATCAATTTCAGTTTTGGTCTGTGAATTTGCTTCCTTAATTAAAAAAATTACAATTATCAGGAATAATAATTGCTTCATAGATTGATAATAGTATTGGTTAGCGTATTCTAATTTACATTTTTTAAACAAATTAAAACTTCAGAAAGGTTGTAAGTGAGTAAATTATAGGTGTAAAGACATTTTTTTCTGCTGGAAATTTTAGACAACCTTCGTTTTTCTTTCATTTTTAACTGAAAAAGTCTGTTGTTATGTTTAGACTTCAATTGCTTGGATTTACTAATTTCAGAAAAAATCATGAAGACCAGAACACCGGAAAATATGATAAATACGTAGATGATGACCTTCATAATTTCTTGAAAAAAGAGGCCGGCAACTTTCGCCAACCGACCTCAGATATAAAAATCCAATAAACATTGAATTTTTTACAATTTCTACTTTGATAAATCATAAGCGTAGATACTACTATTATTAGCTTTATAATAAAGTACACCTCCGAATTCATCAACTTTGTATTCCGGTTTTTTATCTTGTAAGACAATTTCTTTTTCGACTTTACCAGAATCCTTGTTGACCTTCACCAGCCCAGTTCCACCGTCCAATCTCGTAAGAATGAACTGGTCATTTTCAGTTGCAGAACTGGCTTTGAAACGCTGAGACATAACTTCAAAAGAGGCATCGCCAATACCAGCAAACATATCTGCAGCACGTTTAGCTTCTTTTCCATAATCATTGTAATTCCTAAGATCATTGCTGCTACCAAAACCAGTCTTATTGGCACCTGCACGAGCAGAACTTGCCATAGCCAAAGCTGTACTTGCAACAGCCATAACACCGGCAGCGACCTTTAAAAATCCACTGTTTGATGGAGATTTGTAATATTCATGAAATAATTCGTCACCGTTTGCACCAAACATTGCTACATTTTGACTTGAGGAAAGAAATACTCCATTATCTCGAATTTCCATATGATTGGGTTGCTCTTTTTCTTCAAAATGAAATTTTCCAAAATCTGAAATATCGCCAGTACTTTCTTCTACAGCATAAATTTTATCATCAGCACTAATCAGGTACTGTGAATTTTTTTCATCGTAAGCTGAAGCAACAGCAGCGGCTTTCTTATACTTTAGAGGTTTGTTCCAAACTTGCTCGCCTGTTTCCAGATTTACAATATTTGCATCTTCATCTGTGATATAAATAAGCCCCTGAGGCGTATGGGCCATAATCTGAATGTTTTCTCCGGTTTTTAATGGTTTTTTAAATAAAGTTTTTCCGTCGTAAGAAATTTTATTAATTCCGCCCTCATAAATTCCGAAAAGAATACCATCTTCCATAGTATAGAAATGCTGAACATAGCCCTTAGTTTTAGGAGCTTTGTCCCATAAATCTTCACCATTTGAAGCATCTAAAAAAGCTATATTAGATTCATTTTTTTTACTCATAACACCTCCATTACCAACTTGGTCACTTACTACTGCAAGCCCATTAGCTAGAATTTCAAAATTTGAGATCGTTCCTTTTACCTTTCGGTCATCCTGCCATAAGTCAGCTCCATTTGAACCGACTTTATGAATTCTGGTATTGCTGCCATTATTTACAGGTTCAAAAGCGTAAATCTCTTTTTCAGTATCATCGGCTACCATCCAGCCAATATTCTTCATCTTATTTTCCCAAAGTGTTTTTCCAGAAAGATTTTTACTTATCAAACCCTGGCTTGTTGGTACAATTAGGGAACCTTTAAGCAGAAGTGGCTTTCCCGTAACTGCAAAATATTTAGCCGTAACTTTTCCAGGTTCATTCAAAAAGAATGAATAATCCAATTTTCCAGCGGAAAGATCATAAACAGCTACTTTTGGCATATTTTTTTCAGCAGCATTGCCATCTTTCTGCAATCCTGAAATTACCAATTTATTCTGTGGGAGTATTACATCAAAAGTGAAGATTTGTTTCCAACCAAGATCATCTGTTTTGAAAATTACTCTTCCAGATACATGATCTATAATTGCTCTTTTTGTACCTGTTAAAGCAGATAGACCAGCCATAGGCCCTTTTCCGCCACCCTGCGCAACAATAACATATGGAGATAGCGGAACAAATTCCATTTCTTCAGTCTTTATAGCTCCGAATTCTGTAAAATTGAATAAAGATTTCCTGTTTTTTGCTGAAATTCCAGAAATACCATCATTTGTAGCAACGATTAATGTACCAATCCCTGTGAGTGTCATCTCATTAATTTTGGCTCCTAAATCATAAGTTTGATCAGGTTTTGTTTGACCAAAACTAATGTAAGCTGTTAGCATGCTTACAAAAAGCATGAGTTTAGAAATGATTTTCATAATATTAACTTCTAAAGCTCACATTAAACTTTCCTTCAGAAATCGTTCTTACAGAATCGTCATTTCCATTTTTTCCTTTAAAATTGAAAGTCCCTTTCACTCCTGAACTGGTCTCTTCTGAAATAGTAATGGAACCATTTGAAGCTCCTGAACTATAAAGTGTAGTCCAGATTTGAGTTGCCATAGGATTGTTTACATCAGTTTCTGTGTAAGTAGCTGAGCTGGAATTTGAAGATCCAAAAGTGAAATCATAAGTACCCTCCCCGGTATACCCCATAATATTAATGGTTATACCTTGTCCATCAGCGTTTGTTCCCTGCACCATCAGCATGGTACTGGTAGAACCTATAGTTTGTTTAACTGCATTGGATGAAGCCGGAAAAGATTTGAATGCTCCAGCTCCACTAATACTGGCGGTCATTTCTCCCCCTCCGTCACCAGAACCGTTTTCATCATCATCTTTTGAACATCCGGTTAATGCTAAACTGAAAACTGTTAGAAATATCAAACATGTTTTAAAAAATTTTACTCCTCTCATTATTGTTGGGTTTAGGTTAATAATTGAAGAGTAAAACTAAGGAGGGAAAGTTTTGGTTTCAATACGTCATTTGACGTATTAAGGGGACATAAAAATGAATGGCCTCCAAGACTTTATGGTATAAAAAAACCCTTCATCGATATGATGAAGGGTTCTTAAGAAGAAGGCGACGACATACTCTCCCACAATACAGCAGTACCATCTGCGCTAACG
>NZ_CAJWRQ010000124.1 GCF_913046405.1 uncultured Christiangramia sp. | reverse complement strand
AAAGGTGATTATCATGATCCATAGGAAAACCTTCAAGCAAAGAATGTACACTCAAACTAATTAGAAGTGTAATTGGAAATGCTGCAGAATCTTTATTATGATGCATGTGACCATGTTCAGCACCTTTCGACAAAAATTCCAGCACGATCTGCAATAGAAGTCCTAGCATGATAAATACACCAATATCCACATTGGCAGAATTATAAACTTCTGGAAGTAATTCCAGTACAGTTACAGCCAGAAGATATGCTCCACTAAATGCCAATAGTAATTTAAAACCTGAGGAACTTCCTGGTTTTAAGAATACTGAAATGATATATCCAGCGATGACAGCCAGAATGGGTAACAGGTAAATATATAAGCTTTCCGGCAACTTGAAATTCAATTAGGACAGGAACTGCGGTTTAGACTGAAGTATCCTGTAAATATTATCGTATGGGACAAAATTACTTTATTTTTGTGGTTCTTTAAAGCAGTACTATGGATAACTACAGAATGATCGCCAAGACTTTATTTGGCTTCGAATCGATATTGGCAAAAGAACTTTTGGACCTTGGTGCAATGGATATCAAGGAGGGGAATCGAATGGTGAGTTTTGTTGGTGATAAAGGCTTTATGTACAAAGCCAATTTGTGTCTGCGTACCGCTATCAAAGTATTGAAGCCATACGAAAGCTTCAAAGCAAATTCTGAACAGGAACTTTACGATAATATCAAGAAGTTGCCCTGGGAAAAATTTTTAGATGTGGAAGGTAGTCTTGCTATAGACTCCGCTGTGCATTCTGATATTTTCACGCATTCACAATATGTAGCTTTAAAATCCAAGGATGCAATCGTAGATAGATTCAGGGAGAAATTTGGTAAAAGACCAGATGTGGATCTTGATTTTCCAGATTTAAGAATTAACATCCATATTGAGAATAACTTCTGTAATGTATCTTTCGATAGTTCTGGAGATAGTCTTCACAAGCGAGGTTATAGAACCGCAACCAATATTGCGCCTATCAACGAAGTACTGGCCGCGGGGATGTTGCTAATGTCTGGATGGGATGGTCAATGTGATTTTCTAGATCCAATGTGCGGTAGTGGAACAATTCCAATCGAGGCCGCTATGATCGCGTGCAATATTCCGCCAAACCTAAACCGGAAGGAATTTGCATTCGAAAAATGGAATGACTGGGATGAAAATCTATATGAAAAGATTGAAGCTTCAGCACTGAAGAAAGTGCGTGATTTCCATTTCAAGATAAGAGGTTATGACAAGGCTCCTTCCGCAGTAATGAAGGCGAAGGATAACGTAACCAACGCGAATCTTGGTGATTTTATTGAAATTGAACAGAAGAGCTTTTTCGAAAGTGTGAAGCAGAATGAGGGTTATCTTCATATGCTTTTCAATCCACCATACGGTGAGCGACTTGAGATCGATATTGAAGATTTCTACGGAAAAATAGGGGATACCCTAAAACAAGGATATCCTGGTACTCATGCCTGGTTTATTGCCACCAATTTTGATGCGATTAAAAGTGTTGGGCTAAGAGCTTCCAGAAAGATAAAATTATATAACGGACCTCTTGAAGGACGACTTCTAAAGTACGTGCTTTATGAAGGTTCTAAGAAGAAGAGTAAGCAGGAGGACTAGTTCCTTGCTTTTTTGTAGAATGGGATCATATAACTAATGGAGTAGCCAAAACCTGCTCCAAATTCACTGGCATCATAAGTTCTTCCGAAACCAGGAATCGCAAGATTGTCCAGATTATTTGGTTCACTCTGACTAATTCTTCTCTTGAGCTGAACGTTGGCAGATAAGTATAGATTATTGATGATCTCTACTTTAATACCTACCATAACTTCAGCCCAGCTTGCGGTAAGTCCCGTAGATTCAATATCTTCAGTATTGGTATTTACACCATAGTAATCTGTAGCAGTATAGATAGTATATTCTTCCAGTGTTTGTGAAAAAGTGGCAAATCCATAACGAACACCCACAAAAATGACATTTTGCATATCCAGCCAATTCTCATAGGCATTGTAGTCTCCACCCAGCTTTATATAGCTACCATTGGATAGGGTTTGAATATTATCACCTTCAAAAGTTATCTTTTCGTTTCCAAGTTCTGCAGAAACATAAAAATTATCGTAGAATCGATAGTCTCCAACTATTTCAATTCCACTATAATTGTCATCAAAGACACTTCTTATAGGTTTACTAATATCGATTCCAACCCGAATCCCATACTTTTCATTATAATTTATGGTATCCTTTGTCGTGGATTGTTCCTGAGCACTTGTAAGGAGTGACGTGCAAAATATTAGAATGAAACTAGAAAAATATCGAAACATGGGCATTGTTTTGATCGTCAATATTAGTTTCCAGAATCTGTATGTTTTGTATCCATGATTCTTCACCACCTTCTAAATTCACCTTCAGCCCAACGTAATTAGCTTTGTAGGCGCAGGCGCGATTTAAATATTCCTCCTGAACGGTATATGAAAAACGTAGAGTATCTGTGTTTTGTGGATTTTCCTCGTCTTCATCTTCATCAGGATCTTCTCCTTCTTCAAGAGTTTCCGCAGTATTTAATATAAATTCAAGGTTCGTTTCACCAGAATCTGTTCGCAACGGGATCGCAATACTATCCTGTGAATATCTAAAATAGGTTAGGGTGCTGCTATTACTTCTAATGCTTACAAAAGTGGTATCATCTCCAACCTCTCGAATACTTAAATTCTGAGGTGCTTTAGCCAACTGCTGATCTTCAATATCGTAAAACCGAAGAATCAGAAATGGAGTGATATCTGCCGACTCCGGGCAAATATCATCTCTCTGGCATCCTGAAATAAAAACCAAAGTGAGTAAGCCAAAAAGTAAAAACCTGGTGTTCATTATTTTTATCGTTTTTCCAGAAGGACAACATTCTCAACGTGATGTGTTTGGGGAAACATATCCACAGCTCTTGTTTTGGTGACCTTATAGTGTTCATCCATCAAAGAAAGATCCCTGGCCTGTGTAGCAGAATTACAGCTAACATACACAATTTTTTCAGGCATTATTCCCAGTATTTGAGCTACTACATCTTTATGCATTCCATCGCGTGGTGGATCTGTAATGATCACATCAGGTTTACCATGTTTTGCGATAAAGCTTTCAGTAAAAACTTTACGCATATCTCCCACATAGAACTCTGTATTTTCAATATTGTTGCGTTCAGCATTTTCCCGTGCATCTTTGATCGCTTCAGGAACAGCTTCAACACCAATTACTTTTTTCGCATTTTTAGCTACAAATTGTGCAATAGTTCCAGTTCCGGTATAAAGGTCATACACCAGTTCGTCACCTTTAAGATTTGCATATTCCCGTGTGATCTTGTAAAGATTGTAAGCTTGTTCTGAATTAGTCTGGTAAAAAGATTTAGCATTGATCTTGAATTTAAGACCTTCCATTTCTTCAAAAATATGGTCGCGACCTTTAAAACAGATGACTTCCTGATCATAGATCGTATCATTTCCTTTGTTATTGATCACATATTGTAAGGAAGTGATCTCAGGAAATTCCGTGCTTAACGCATTTAGGAGTAATTCTCTCTTTGCTTTATTTTCTGAATAGAATTGAATCAAAACCATGATCTCACCTGTTGAGGAGGTCCTGATCATGAGGGTTCTCAACAAGCCTTCCTGGTTTCTAGTATTAAAAAACGATATATCATTGTTAGTAGCGAATTCTCTGGTGAAATTTCGGATGGCATTGCTTGGATCTGCCTGTAGGTGACACTTTTTGATATCGAGGATTTTATCCCACATTCCCGGAATATGGAATCCAAGGGCATTTCGATCTTCAATATTTTCACCGCCTTGAATTTCATCCATGGTAAGCCACCTACTGTCACTGAAGGAGAACTCCATTTTATTCCGGTAAAAATAAATCTCTTCGCTCCCAAGAATTGGAGTTACCTCAGGCAAATCAATTTTACCAAGGCGCTGTAGATTGTTGATCACCTCGTTTTCTTTATATTCAAGCTGAAACTTATAATCCATATTCTGCCATTTACAACCTCCACAGGTTCCAAAATGCTGGCAAACTGGTTCTGTTCTTTTATCTGAAAGTTTATGGAACTCTACTGCAGTTCCCTGGTAATATGATTTTCTTTTTCTGGTAGTTTGAATGTCTGCTATATCGCCAGGAACGGCATTGTCTATAAAGATTACTCTACCATCTGGAGATTTACCAATTGCCTTACCTTTAGCTCCGGCATCTACCACTTCAATTTCAGTAAATAACTTGTTCTTGTTTCTTCTTGCCATAGCGCAAAAATAGGATAATTAACAAGATTTAAAGAGAGGCCAGTTGAAATTTTCAGCAAACATTTAGTAATTTGCAGCAATACCAATTTAAAGGATGATTTCTCTCCAAATAGCGCTAATTCAAGCGGAAAAGTAGGAATAACCAAACACTAATTCAAAAAATTAAGAACTAACATGCCATTACCTAAAGTCAATTCTTCAGCTGAAGCGATACAACTGGAAGATCAACATGGAGCCCATAATTACCATCCGTTACCTGCAGTATTAAGTAAGGGAGAGGGTGTTCATGTCTGGGATGTTGAAGGCAAAAAATATTATGATTTTCTATCGGCTTATTCCGCAGTAAATCAGGGGCATTGTCATCCAAAGATCGTTGGTGCAATGTACGAACAGGCTTCTAAACTGGCTCTCACTTCAAGAGCTTTTCATAATGATGTTCTTGGAGCTTACGAAAAGTATGCTACTGAGTATTTCGGTTTTGACAAGATCTTACCAATGAACACCGGTGCAGAGGCAGTTGAAACAGCTATCAAAATTGCACGTAAGTGGGCTTATGAGAAAAAAGGTGTGAAAGAAACAGAAGCGCAGATAATTGTTGCTGAAAATAATTTCCACGGAAGAACCACTACGATCATTTCTTTTTCGAATGACGAGGGAGCCCGTAAGAACTTTGGTCCTTATACACCTGGTTTTATCAAGATCAATTATGATGATGTAGATGCTCTGGAGGAAGCAATAGAAAATAATCCGAATATCGCTGGTTTCCTTATTGAGCCAATTCAGGGTGAAGCAGGTGTTTATACGCCTACAGATGATTACATGAGAAGAGTGAAGGAGATCTGTAACAAAAATAATGTCTTATTCATGGCAGACGAGATACAAACAGGGATTGCCAGAACTGGTGGTCTTTTGGCTGTTTGTGGTCACTGTACCTGTGAAAATCACTGCGAACGACAGGAAGAAACTTATAGCAAACCTGATATTCTTATTTTAGGTAAAGCACTTTCTGGTGGGAATTATCCAGTATCTGCAGTACTTGCAGATGATGAAGTAATGGAAGTTATTAAACCAGGACAGCATGGTTCTACATTTGGAGGTAACCCGGTTGCCGCTGCAGTCGCTGTTGCAGCTCTGGATGTAGTTAAAGATGAGAACCTTATTCAGAATGCCAGAAAACTAGGTAATTTATTCAGACAATTGCTAGATGATTATATTAAAGAAAGCAATATTGTGGAACTCGTACGAGGACGCGGACTGCTAAATGCTATCGTAATAAACGATTCTCCAGATAGTACAACTGCCTGGGATATTTGTATGGCGCTTAAAGAAAACGGTTTACTGGCTAAACCAACGCATGGTAATATTATTCGTTTTGCTCCACCATTGGTTATGAATGAAGAGCAATTGAGAGATTGTGTCAATATTATTGTCAAAACTCTTAAGCAATTCGAAAAGTAATTGCATTTCTATCAATAAAAAAACCCGCTATTAAGCGGGTTTTTTTATTTTAAAACAACAAGATTTTATCCTCCATATTCTCTTAAAATCTCTCTTTGCATTTCTTCTACACCTTCCATACCTCCGAAGACAATTAAACTTACGATGGTAATTAGAATAGAAATTCCACTAAGTACAAGACCTATAATTGCCAGGATTTTCCCAGTCTTCACGTT
Organism: uncultured Christiangramia sp.; assembly: GCF_913046405.1. GTDB lineage: Bacteria > Bacteroidota > Bacteroidia > Flavobacteriales > Flavobacteriaceae > Christiangramia > Christiangramia marina. The sequence continues at coordinate 1,068 of NZ_CAJWRQ010000124.1, read as the reverse complement.
ATTATATCCCGTGTATAAGTGAGGGTCTGTATTATAAATTTCCATTGCACGTTTAGACATCACTAACGCGATGATTCCGAAGATGATTCCGGCAATTCCATAGCAGCAACAGCCTACGATTGATAAAATTCCGAAGACGAGGATTAGGGTTGAATTTGGTAATTCTCTTTGTTCCATTGGTGGTTAGTTATTGGTTAGTTAAATATATAAAACATTTTGTACAGGTAAGCTCCGGCGATGATGACCCCGTTAAAAATTATAAGACCAATTTTGATAGTATGGTCATGCCGGAATTTAAAGAATAGATTGAAAACGACAAAAACTAGTAATAGAATGATGCTATATATGGCAGGATACATGTAAAAAGCGGCTTCAAAATTACCTTGAAGCAATAATGCTATAGAACGCTGCGCTCCGCATCCGGTACAATCAATACCAAAGACGCTTTTGTTCAGGCAGGGTAGCATGTATTCTTCTATCGAACTCAATTATTGATTCGTATTTTTTTGCTGATCTCTATTTGATCATGAGTTTTTACCTTCACAATATAAATAGCATTACTCAAATTACCGGTAGGATATAAAAATTCTTTTTCCCTGTTTTGCAGAACCTGCTGGTATACCTGCTTTCCCTGCAAATCATACATGCTTACCTGGGTGATCCAGCTATCGTAAAATAGTTTTATTTCAAGTTGCTCCTGTTTGTTATTTTGAAATATTTCTATGGAATTAAGAAGAACGCGTGGTGGTTTGGAGTCGAATACTTTCAAATCTTCTGTCTCAGGATCCTGAGAATTACTGTCTTCGGTAGAACCTTCGTCAGTATTTTGCTGCTCTTCATTACTTTCGGATTCATCAATCTCTTCCGAATTTTCTTCCTGATCTTCAGGTAAATTTTCAATAAAACTCAGATAAAACCGGTTTTTATAGTGTCCTGCTGGAAGGCTTAAACTTAAACTACCAGAACGAATTCCGAAATACAAATTCTGTTCGGCATCATATATAAATACCCTGTCTGGATCAAAATTTTGTAGATCTGAAATGCTAAACTCCACTTCTGTATTTTCCT
>NZ_CAJWRQ010000123.1 GCF_913046405.1 uncultured Christiangramia sp. | reverse complement strand
AATCTCCTGGTAGCAATCTGTCCCACGCGCCTTTAGTAGGAAAAGGTCCAGGTGCAATGGCATTGGATCTAATCCCGTATTTTGCCCATTCTACTGCCAGAGACCTGGTCATGGCAAGTACTCCGGCTTTTGCAGTTGCACTTGGGACTACGTAAGCAGATCCCGTCCAGGCATAGGTAGTAACGATATTAAGAATATTCTTACTTTCCTGCTTTTCGTCGATCCAGTGTTTTCCAAAAGCAAGTGTACAGTTCTTGCTACCTTTTAATACAATATCAATAATGGTATCAAAGGCATTCGCGCTCAAACGTTCTGTTGGTGATATAAAATTTCCGGCTGCGTTATTCAGTAGAATATCTACAGATCCAAATTCGGCTACCGCTTTATCGCGCATAGCTTCCACCTGATCATAATGTCTTACATCACACTGCAAGGGAAGACATCTTCCACCGGTTTGTTCTTCCAGTTCTTTTGCTACTTTCTCCAGCTTTTCCATATTTCTGGAAGTGATTGCAACGTTTGCTCCCAGTTCCAGGAAATAGGTAGTCATCGATTTTCCAAGACCACTACCACCACCGGTTACAACAATTGTTTTTCCGGCTAAAGCATCATCACGGAGCATTTTTTTCTTTAAATCCATATTTTGGTTGGTTATATGATTATTCGTCGATTAATATTTCAAGTAATTGTATCGCAGCATCACTAATCTTGGTCCCCGGGCCAAATACAGCCACGGCTCCTGAATCGAACAGGAACTGGTAATCCTGAGATGGGATCACACCTCCAACGATCACCATGATATCATCACGTCCTAACTTCTGAAGTTCTTCAATAACCTGCGGAACAAGGGTCTTGTGTCCTGCGGCCAGTGAAGATACCCCTAAAATATGAACGTCATTTTCGACGGCCTGTTGTGCTGCTTCGGCAGGAGTCTGGAACAAAGGTCCAATATCCACATCAAAACCAAGATCGGCATATCCGGTAGCAACTACCTTCGCTCCACGATCGTGACCATCCTGTCCCATTTTCGCAACCATGATCCTTGGTCGGCGACCGTCCATTTCAGCGAACTTGTCGGCCATTTCACGAGCCTTTTTAAATGAGCTGTTGTCTTTCATTTCTTTTGAATATACTCCGCTGAATGACTGAATCTTAGCTTTATATCTACCGTAAACGCTTTCGAGAGCATCACTAATTTCACCCAATGTAGCACGATCACGTGCTGCTTCAACGGCAAGTTCCAGTAAGTTAGCATTTTCTTCTTTAGCAGCCCTGGTTAGCTTTTCAAGGCTCTTTTTTACTTTATCTGAATCTCTCTCAGATCTTATTTTTTCCAGCCTGGCGACCTGCTGTTTTCGCACGGTTTGATTATCTACTTCCAGAGTAACCATATCATCTTCCTTATCCAGACGATATTTGTTCACACCTATGATCACATCTGTTTCGCTGTCTATCCTGGCCTGCTTTTTGGCAGCAGCTTCTTCGATCCTCATTTTTGGAATACCGGCCTCAATAGCTTTGGTCATCCCTCCAAGTTCTTCAACTTCTTCAATGAGCTTCCAGGCCTTGGCAGCGATCTCTTCGGTAAGCTTTTCAACATAATAACTTCCAGCCCATGGATCAACTGTTTTAGTGATATTCGTCTCCTGCTGAAGATAAAGTTGTGTATTTCGCGCTATTCTGGCGGAAAAGTCGGTTGGAAGTGCGATCGCTTCATCGAGAGCATTGGTATGTAAACTCTGGGTTCCACCAAAGGCTGCTGCCGCTGCTTCGATACAGGTTCTGGCCACGTTGTTAAATGGATCCTGCTCGGTTAAACTCCATCCACTGGTTTGTGAATGCGTTCTTAGACTTAGAGATTTAGGATTGGTAGGATTAAATTGCTTTACCAGTTTTGCCCATAACATTCTTCCTGCGCGCATTTTGGCGATCTCCATAAAATGATTCATCCCAATCGCCCAGAAAAATGATAGTCTTGGTGCGAAACTGTCAATTTTCATTCCTGCATCAAGACCTTTGCGAATATATTCCAGACCATCGGCCAGCGTATAGGCAAGCTCGATATCGCAGGTAGCACCGGCTTCCTGCATATGATAACCGGAAATACTAATGCTGTTGAACTTCGGCATGTTTTGAGAGGAATACTCAAAAATGTCTGAAATGATCTTCATGGAAGGAGTAGGAGGATAGATATAGGTATTCCTTACCATAAACTCCTTAAGTATATCATTCTGGATCGTACCAGATAATAATTCTGGTTTTACGCCCTGTTCTTCCGCAGCAACGATGTAGAACGCCATAATAGGAAGAACTGCTCCATTCATGGTCATGGAAACCGACATTTTATCCAGCGGAATCTGGTCGAAAAGGATCTTCATGTCTTCGACCGAATCTATCGCAACCCCGGCTTTACCTACATCTCCTACTACACGTTCGTGATCACTGTCATAACCTCGATGCGTTGGCAAGTCGAATGCTACTGATAGTCCTTTTTGTCCTGCAGCAAGATTTCTTCTATAAAAAGCGTTACTTTCTTCAGCGGTGGAAAAGCCTGCATATTGTCTTATCGTCCATGGTCTGCTCACGTACATCGTACTGTATGGTCCACGTAAATAGGGAGGGATTCCGGCGGCGAATTCAAGATGTTCTGCTTCTGAAAGGTCTTCTTTCGAGTAAGATGTTTTGATCTCTATCTCTTCGGGAGTCTCAAAGGTCTCCGCACTTATTTTCTTTGCTGAAGATAGATCTTTATCGTTCAAGCTTATATTTTGAAGGTCTTTACGTGACATCGTTACTAGTTTTGAGAGGTTTCTACAGAAGTTTCCTTTTTCAGTCGTTTTTGCTCCATCGCTTCACTTAATCTTCTTTCCAGGATTGGCTGTAAAAGGGTTTTTCTTGGATTCTGTTTTAAGAAAGGAAACAACTCAAGATCATCTTTCATTCTGTCTTCAGGGTTTTCGAACTTATTGGTTCCAATAAGGATCAATTCTCCCGAATCAAATCTATGTTGTTCTTCTTTTGCGCTTTCCTTTATCTTTTTCTGAATAATTCCTTCTTTAAGTTCCTTTAGCAAACCACCGCCTTTTTCAATATCCTTAAATATCTGTAAAGCTTTTTCAGCGATCTGGCGGGTGATCGTTTCTATATAATAAGTGCCTTCAGCAACATTTCCTACTTTTCCAAAATAGCTTTCGTGTCTCATCACCAGCAATTGATTGCGAGCAATGCGGTCACCAAACTCGTTATTCTTATGGTAGATGGCGTCGTAGGGCATATTGCAAATGCTGTCTGCACCTCCAAGGATCGCACTCATACTTTCAGTGGTGGTTCGAAGCAGGTTGACATTGAAGTCGTATAAGGTTTTAGTGCGTTTAGTTGGTTCGGCAACGATATGACAGTCTTTATGAAATCCAAATTCTGGTGCGATAGTGGCAAATAGCCAGCGTAATGCTCTTATTTTCGAAATTTCAAAGAAATAATCTGATCCTACCGAAACGTAAAATTGAATTTTAAGACTCGCTTTCTTTTCTGAATCCAGGTTTTCAAAATGATGTAGATATTCTGAAACTTGAGCAAGTGAATATGCCAGTTGCTGCGGAATATTTGCCCCGGCATTTTGATATAATCCCAGGTCTATGCTCAAAACTGAAGCAAAGCCGGAACTTTTCTGAATAATTTTTTCTAATTCTGAATGATCAGATTTCAGGTTTTCGAACCAGTTTCCCGATCGGGCCAGGTTGCCTATAATATCGTTACGCAGGTAAACCTTTCGATTAGTCTTACTAATTTCCTTATCCAGCTTCAGTATAAATTCTGAATTAAGGAACTCGCATTGCAGGTAAACCGGAACTTCTACTGGTATCGACTTCAGAATTTCTACGAAATCGATTTCTTCAGAAGCTAAAATGAACCATAAAGATTCAGTTCCCTTCTGTAGTTTGTCCTGGGCTTTATTTACTGCGGAAGCTTCAGAAGTGATATAGATCTTTTCACAGATATTCCAGTGAGCCGGATTAGGTATCGAAAGACTTTCTGAAATATCTTCCGAAGAATAGAAGGGTTTTATATCAATGCCGTGGAGAGTTTTGGTAACCAGTTTCTCATTATAATCGGCACCTTTAAGATCTGCTTGGATCTTTTGTTTCCATTGCTTTGCAGAAACATTTTCAAATTCCTGAAATAACAATTGCTTCATGATTTTAAATTTTTGACGGGCGAGATCAATCTATAGTATCGTACTCGATAATATAAATATCTTCATTGGGCCTTTTCATATAGTACTTCTGGCGGGCAAAACGTTCGAGTTGCACCGAATCCTGAAGATCTTCAATGATAGCCTTGTCTTTCGCGATCTCTTCCTGATAATAGCTCTTATTACTCTGCAGTTCTTCTATTTCCACATCCAGTTCGTGATGTATGAACCAGGAATTGGTATCCAGAAAGAACATCCAGCCTATGAAAATAATGCTTATCAGTACATACTTGTTACTGATAAACCGGAACCATCGTTTTTTACGCAGGTCTTTTAATTTCATAGTTTTTAAAGATACAAAATTAGCTTAAGCGATCTTTGATAATAGTCTGAACGATGTCAACAGCCACCGTATTGTAGCGATTGGTAGGAATGATGATATCGGCAAATTCTTTGGTAGGTTCTATAAACTGCTGATGCATTGGTTTTAAAGTCGTTTGGTATCTCCAGAGCACTTCTTCCAGATCACGACCGCGATCTGCAATGTCACGTTTTAAACGGCGAATTAATCGCTCATCACTATCTGCATGAACATAGATCTTAATGTCAAAAAGGTCACGAATTTCAGGATGGGTGAGGATAAGGATTCCTTCAACGATCACTACTTTTCGAGGGTGTATCTCTACAAACTCTCCGGTTCTGTTATGTTCTTTAAAAGAATAGACTGGTTGCTGAATGTTATGACCGGCGCGTAACTGTCTTAAATGCTCTGCCAGAAGATCGAAATCAATGGATTTGGGATGATCAAAATTTATCTTTTTACGCTCTTCAAAAGTTAGATGAGTCGTATCCTGGTAGTAAGAGTCCTGGGAGATAACATCTACCTCTTCATGTTTTAATTCATCGATGATTTGATTTACAACCGTAGTCTTACCACTCCCGGTACCACCGGCGATCCCAATAATTAGCATGTTTCTAGAATTTTTGCAAAGGTAATATTACTTTTTAAAAATCTTCGGAAAGTGCAGCCTGGCTTTCGAAATAAAAAAAACCGACTTGAAAAAAGTCGGTTTTGAAATTGTTGAGGGTTTCTTATTCAGCGTTTTCCTTGACAGCAGCAACTTCTTCAACCGTCACCATCTCGTCAATATTATTGCTCCAGGAGTTCATGACGTAGTTCATTGCATCTGCAACTTCCTGGTCGCTTAAGCCCATTGGAGTCATCACGTTATCATATTTCTCACCGTTCACTTCAATAGGACCTTTCATTCCATATTTAACACCGCGAATGCTTTCTTCACGCTTTTCTGTAAGCCAGTTTGAGCCATCGAGTGGAGGATAAGTGCCGGCAATTCCTTTTCCGTTCGGTAAGTGACAGGTCACACAAAGATCTGAATAAATACCTTTTCCTCTCTTGATACTTGCGGTTAGCGGAGTTTGTTCGCTGGACTTTTCCGAAGAAGGAATTACATAAGATTCATCTTCGGTTTCATTTTCTTTTTTATCAGATTTACAAGCCACCATCGCGGCCAATCCAAATACGAAAAGTAGTTTTTTCATGTGATTATTTGTTGGTTAATTTTGCAATTCCTTTACCTTCAATGGCTACATAAATATCTCCGTCTGGTCCTTGTCTTACATCACGCATTCGTCCTGCACCATCAATAAGTTTGGTTCTTTTAGTGATCTTTTTACCATCCAGTTCAAGGAGTTCAAGATATTGAAATTTTAGAGATCCCACTAAGAGGTTCCCTTTCAATTCTGAAAATTTTTCTGAAGTTACATAAGCGAATCCGCTAGGAGCAATAGAAGGTAACCAGTAGAAAATAGGATCCTTCATTCCTGGCTTGCTACGCTCGTCGGTAATTGGTGTCCCGCTGTAATTTTCACCATAAGTCACTACAGGCCAACCATAATTAGCGCCTTTCTCTACCACATTGATCTCATCTCCACCTTTTGGTCCATGCTCATGTACCCAGATCTCTCCGGTTTCAGGGTTGAGAATCATTCCCTGCGGATTTCTATGTCCGTAAGAATAGATCGCTTCAACGGCATTTTCTTCCCCTACGAAAGGATTGTCTGAAGGAATAGAACCATCGTCATTCAATCTGTAAACTTTCCCGTTATCACGTGAGATATCCTGTGGATTTACATCGCGCTCACCTCTTTCACCAGCACTAAAGAACAGGTAACCATCTTTATCAAAAGCTATCCTGGAGCCAAAATGCTGACCTTTGGTTGTATTTGGAGAAGCTTTATACAGAACCTCTTGAGAAGTCAATTTACTGCCTTCAAGTTTTGCCCGCATAATGGCGGTGTTCCCACCATCTGCACTTCCTTCTGGGGAAGCATAGGAGAAATAGATCCAGCCATAAGATTCATATTCTGGGTGAAGCACCACATCAAGCAAACCTCCCTGACCACGATCATAAACTTCAGGACCACCAGTAATCTGGATCTTTTCACCATTTTTAAAATGTATGATATCACCGTTTTTTTCAGTGATAAGCATGCTTTTATCTGGCATAAATGTAAAGCCCCATGGAATATCCAGCCCTTCAACTACCATCTCAAAACCATACGCATTTGATACTCCAGCTTCCATAGGTTCTGGAACTTGTTGATCTTCTTCGGAAGTAGCTTCAGGAACCGCAACAGGATCTTCAGTATTTTCTGAAAGATCGTTTCCAGAATTTGAATCACCACAAGCATAAACTGAAATTAAAATACCAATGGATGCAATATACTTTTTCATATTTCTCTTTTTTAAAGCAATGTTTGAACTAAGATATAAAAAAATGAAACTTTCCATGGTAGGATATGATTTATTCTTATATTTGCCGCCCAATTAATGCTAAACAAAGCATTTTTCGGGGTGTAGCGTAGCCCGGTTATCGCGCCTGCTTTGGGAGCAGGAGGCCG
>NZ_CAJWRQ010000122.1 GCF_913046405.1 uncultured Christiangramia sp. | reverse complement strand
CTCATCTTGTGGACACTTTATTAAGCAAGAATGTCCAGATAAAAAAGGTTTTCGCTCCCGAACATGGTTTTCGCGGAACTGCAGATGCTGGCGAAACCGTTAAAAGCGGTAAGGACCCAATTAGTGGCCTTCCGGTTATTTCTCTCTACGGAAGCCATAAAAAACCAACTGCTGAAGACCTGAAAGGCATAGAATTACTAATCTTCGATATCCAGGATGTTGGAGCCAGGTTCTATACGTACATCTCAACCATGCATTATGTCATGGAAGCCTGTGCAGAACAAGGAATTCCGGTTCTAATTCTGGACAGACCAAATCCTAATGGACATTATATCGATGGCCCAATTCTCGAAAAACAACATCAGAGCTTTGTGGGAATGCATCCAGTGCCGGTAGTGCACGGAATGACCATTGCTGAATATGCAAAAATGATCAACGGAGAAAAATGGCTCGAGAACGAAATTCAGTGTGATCTGGAAACAATTGCTATGCAGAATTACCAGCATTCGATGAAGTATAAACTACCTGTAAAACCATCCCCAAACCTCCCCAACGCTAAATCGATCAATCTTTACCCAAGTCTTTGCTTTTTTGAAGGAACGAATGTGAATGCCGGCCGCGGTACGAATCTTCAATTCCAGGTTTTCGGCTCCCCTTTTCTGGATGAGGAGGATTTCGATTATGCTTATACTCCAAAGTCCATGGAAGGTGCCAAATATCCAAAGCATGAGAATAAGGAATGTTTCGGGCGCAATTTAAGCACTGCGGAAACATTGAATTTCATCAACCTGGAATGGTTGTTGGAAGCTTATCAGAATATAGAATATCAGGACCAGTTTTTTAACGATTTCTTCCTGAAACTGGCTGGAACTTCTTTACTGAAAGATCAAATTATAAAAGGTCTCTCGGCTGAAGAAATCCGGGAATCCTGGAAGCCAGGTCTCGAAGCTTTTCAAAAGACTCGTAAAAAATATTTGATGTACCCTTAGATGATCAGCTAGTTTCCTGCAGATTTTTAGCCCTGGTTTTATAAAGATCTGAATTGTTTAGTTTTTCCAATTCTTCGGTCCACTTACTAATTTGTGCCTCTTCACCATTTTCTATGGCCATGCAGTAATTAAGAAATGTATATAAGCCCCAGTTATATTTACGCAATTCTTCTTCATTAATTTTCTTCTTTAAAAACCTTTCAACCTTTCTGTAATTACCCTGATAGAGATTAACATTGGTGACTAGTAAATCCAGTTTCTGACTAATCATCTTATAATTAGACTGTTTTTCGTCCAGCAGATCCTGAGCTTCATTAAGATATTCTTCGGTTATATTTAGAATCGGTCGTCGAAGATCCTTATCCAAGTATAAACTATAATCCAGGTATTTCTGTGCCAGTCTAAGAGCAGTGGAGTAACTTGGTTTTCTTTTGTAATAAGCTGACTCTACCTGCAAAAACGAAGTATTCAATTTAAACTTCTCCAGAACTCTCATGGTCTCCAGTTTATTGGTATAGCCAAGATTGTTATGGATCACCTTGCCATTGGCATCCATGATCACCACATACGGAATTCCTTTAACGCCATACTCCATGTTCAATTGTCGCTGAGTGTCGAAATCAACTCTTAAAGGGATATAGTTTTGCATCACTTCCTGCACCTCCTGATCACTCCAAACATCACGATCCATAGCTTTACATGGACCGCACCAGGTAGCCCAGAAGTCTACCAATATTAATTTATTACTGGCGATAGCTGCATTTTGCGCTGCTTCGAGATCTGTATACCAGTTATTTGCAAAGAGATTAGACCCACACAAAAGCAGGAGAATAATAAGACTTTTCATCGTTAAGGTTTTCCCAAAAATATAAATTTTTTAGACCTAAGTGTTACGATTTTAATCTTTTTTTCATTTCCTCGACGATATTGTAAGCCGCCGGACAAATGCTAGTATTTTTTATAGTGAGAGAGGATATTTTATGAAAATCCTTGCGGTCTGTATGAGGATATTCCTGGCAGGCTTTTGGTCGCTGATCATAGATTCCACAGTAATTGTCGTCGCCTAAAAAAGGACATGGCACCTGCTGTAGCACATAATCGTTCTCCTCATCCAGCCTGAGATAAGTGTCTATAAAATCCCCGGGCTTCATTCGAAAATGTTTACTGATCCTTCCAATATCTTTTTGTGTAAATAAAGGTCCCGTGGTCTTACAGCAATTGGCGCATTGCAAACAGTCGGTTCTGGAAAATTCTTCCTCGTGCAATTCCACCATGAGCTTATCCAGATCCTTTGGAGGACGCTTCTTTAGTCGCGAAAAGAATTTTCTATTTTCCTTCTTCTTATCTTTGGCGCGATTAGGTAAACTTTTAAGCTCTTCATCCATTGGACAAAAATAAGGATATATTCGGCAAAGCCATTGCAGGCTACTACAAAGAAAAAGATGAAACTCCCATCACGGTGCATTCACCAGACTTTGAAAATGATGAAATTCCCGTCGCTTATCTATTTCGGGATTTTGAAGAAATGCCAAAGCTCGAACAGGAAGCACTAAAACTTTGCAAAGGCAGTATTCTTGATGTTGGTTGCGGGGCTGGCAGTCATGCCCTTTATCTTCAAAATGAGCGCAAATTGGAGGTTAAGGCTATAGATACTTCTTCCGGAGCTATAGAGATCGCAAAAGAGCGCGGACTCAACAATGCGGTTGTTCAGGATTTCTATAAGATCTCTTCGGAAAGATTTGATAGCATTCTTATGTTGATGAATGGAACCGGGATCATTGGAAAACTTGATAATATCGATGATTTCCTTCAGCACTGTCATGAGCTTCTGAATGATAACGGACAGCTGATTCTTGATTCTTCAGATCTTATTTATCTTTTCGATGATGAGTTTATTGATTCCGAAGAATATTACGGGGAACTCACTTATGAATTGAGTTACAAGGGAGAAACTTCAGATCCTTTTGACTGGTTATATGTCGATAAAGAAATTCTTCAGAAGGCAGCAAACAACAACAATTTTTCTTGTGAGATCGTTTTTGAAGGAGAACATTATGATTACCTGGCGATTCTGAAAAAAGTCTAACTCGTTATTTTTCATATTTTTGCGCAAGATCTAATACAGAATGAATAAAATTTACAAAGCTTTTTTAATCCTGTTTCTGAGCAGCCTCGCTGTATCGTGTAGTAAGGATTCTGATAATGATTCCGAAGAAGGAAACAATAAAGCGGCTAACTTAAAGGTTACCGGTTCATCTGCTTCAGATCTATTAAGTGATACCGAATTTACTTCAATGAATATTGAAGTCGTCTATGCTGAGGGATTTAGACCAGAGACTGCAGCAATCGATGCCTTCAGAAGTTTTCTAGAAAGCAGGGTTTACAAACCCGATGGAATTACCATCAATTTACGCTCTGTAGCAAGTTCCGGACTCACTCCTTTCGATGAAGATGATTTGAGAACTGTAGAAAGCAGCACACGAACGGTTTATACTGTAGGCGATGAAATTGGAGTCTGGATCTATTTTGCAGCTGGCAAGAAGATCAACGACTCTGAAACTAAGATCACTCTGGGTACCGCATTCAGAAATACTTCAATCATCCTCTACGGGGAAACAATCAAAAACTTTGCAAGCAAGTTCAACGCACCGAGTAAAGCAATTATTGAGGCCGCGACCTTAAATCATGAATTTGGTCATTTATTTGGTTTGGTCAACTTGGGCGTTGAGCCAGTCACAGATCACGAGGACCCGAATAACACTGCACACTGCATTACCGATAAATGCTTAATGAAGGCAAGTATTGAATTTGGTAGCGGGGTCATCAACACTATAGACAATAATAATCTTCCTCAGCTGGATGATGCCTGTATTCTGGACTTGCAATCTGCGGGCGGAAAATAAAAAAACCTGGCGATCGCCAGGTTTTTTTATTTCCATTTATAATAGCTATTCCACTATTGAAACTCGTCTGGATCCAGGTAATCTGGAGTTCCGTCGTTATCTGAATCAGTTAAGATCAAAGTTCCATCCTCAGTAATTTCGATTTCATCCCTTGTAGGAGTACCGTCACCATCATCATCTGGATCTGATAAATTTGGAAGTCCGTCCTCATCTGTATCATCCGAAGTTACATCATTATCTCCATCCAGATCTTCCATAAATGAAGGAATACCATCATTATCATGATCTGCCTGATTTACCACATAACTACTAATTTGAAAAACAAGAGGTGAGTAAACCGGTATCGTCTCCGGTGAATTAAAGTAATAAGCCAACCCGGAAGGCATAAAAATAGCACCAATCCCGTAGTCATTGTTCCATTCTACAGAATTGTCTGCATTCACTTCAAAACCAGTAGCTGCACCAAACTCAGTCAATCCTGCCTGAAATCCTTTAATAACACCGCCAAGAGGTGTTACACGGTTATCAACGATCCCAAAATATGGTGAAAGATTAAACCAAATAGGGTTTCTTAAGTTAGAGTCGAAAACAGTTCCTGTAAGAAGTTCTCCTTCATAAGTAACAAAGGTAGAATCTGCAAAGGTAGGTTTCGCTCCAGCGCCTTCACGTACTTTAAGGACATATAGATTCTGGTCTACACCTTCATGATTAACAATTTTCGTTATCAATTTATCTGAATTGATGATCGGCTCCTTATCTGCATTCTCACCTGCAATCGTATCGAATACGATCTGATAGTTGAAATCTTCAGAAGGATTTTCAAAATCTTCATAGTTATAAAAATGGGTGGAGAGATAGTCTAAAAGTGCCTGGTCGTCTTCGACAGCAACCTCTGTACGGTCACGAACTTCAACCTGGGCCAAACCGCCATCATCATCATTATTACATGCAAATGCAAGAAAAGCCGTAAGACCAACCAGCATCAATTTGTTTATTCTCATCAGAATTTTATTTTGGAGCCGCAAGATACAATAATCTTGTATTTTTGTTCAATATTGAACGGCGATTTGAAGGTATAAGTATGAGAGTTGATAAGTTTTTGTGGTGCGTACGCTATTTTAAGACCCGAAGTCTGGCAACAACTGCCTGCAAGCAAGGAAAGGTAAGATTGAACGATGAGATTCTGAAACCTAGCAAAGACGTATTCCCTGGTGATAAACTAAGGGTTCGGAAAAACCAGATCAATTATGAGCTGGAAATCCTCGATCTCCCCAAAAGTCGTGTTGGGGCGAAACTTGTAAATATCTATGTTCATGATATCACCCCGAAAGAAGCCTTTGAGAAACTGGATCTTTTAAAATACTCCAAGGACTATTACCGCAAGAAAGGTACTGGCCGCCCTACGAAGAAGGACCGTCGTGATATTGATGATTGGTTTGAAAATACAGATGACGGCTTAGACGAAAAGAAGGATGATGGTTTAGAGAAGAAAAAAGATGACTAAAGATTACTGGAACAGTAGATATAAAAATCATCAAACTGGATGGGATCTGGGAGCTGTTTCCCCTCCAATTAAGGCATTTGCAGATGGTATTGAGAACAAGGATCTAAAAATCCTGATTCCAGGAGCAGGCAATGCTTATGAAGCAGAATGCCTTTTTAAAAATGGTTTTAGAAATGTCTTTCTATGCGATATTGCTGAAATACCTTTAAACTCATTTTCACTTCGCAATCCTGAATTTCCTGAAGACCAAATGCTGCACCAGGATTTTTTTAAAATTGAGAATTCCTTCGAACTAATCCTGGAGCAAACCTTTTTCTGCGCGTTACCGGTTACTAAACGAAGTGCATATGCTCAAAAAACCAGTGAACTTCTAAGATCTAGAGGAGTACTGGCAGGTTTATTATTCAATTTTGAATTAAAGGAAGACGGTCCACCTTTTGGCGGCAGTCGTGAAGAATATTTAACTTATTTTAGTCCGTATTATCATATTGAAATTCTGGAGAAAGCATACAATTCCATAAAACCTCGTTTAGGGACTGAACTATTCTTCAAATTTCGAAAAAAGTAATTTATGAAAGCTAAGCATTCAATTCTAAACCAGGACGAGATCAAGCATAAAATCAGGAGAATAGCTTACCAGATCTATGAAAGTAATGTGGACGAGAAAGAGATTATTATCGCAGGCATCGCGAGTAATGGATATATTCTAGCTCAGAAACTTGAAAAAGAACTTCAGGAAATTTCACCTTTAAAAACTATTTTGGGTAAGGTGGTGATCAACAAAAAATCACCATTAGATCCTATAATTGTTTCCTTAAAGCCCGAAGAATATCAAAACAAATCTTTGATCCTGGTGGACGATGTATTGAATTCAGGTTCCACTCTTATTTATGGAGTACGATATTTTCTGGACGTTCCAATTAAAAATTTCAAGACCGCAGTGCTTGTAGACAGGAATCACAAACGCTACCCGGTGAAAGCCGATTTTAAAGGTCTATCTCTATCGACCTCTCTAAGCGAAACAGTAAAAGTTATTTTTGAAAAGGATCATGAACGTGTAGAGTTATCTTAAAGTCCTCACTAATTCCCGTGTGATTTCTGAAGGATCTTTATCATCACAATCTAAAATTAGCTCACTTTGATTGTAATAAAAGCCTCTTTCGAACAAATGCTTTCTGATAAACTCTTCCAGCAGCTCCTCAGTTTCCAAATGACTTATCATTGGCCTGTCTGTTTTTTCACGTTGCAATCTCTCCAATAAGGTTGGAATGTTCAGCTTGAGATAAATAGATCGTACCGAATCTGCATTTTTTATAAGCTCCATGTTGTCACCATAACACGGAGTTCCTCCTCCAAGAGAAACTACAGCGTCCTCATTAAGGTATATTAATTTCTCCAGCATCTTTCGTTCAGCTTTTCTAAAGAAGATCTCTCCCTTTCTCGCAAAGATTTCAGAGATCGCCAAGTCATATTCTTTTTTGATCTCGTTATCAAGATCATAAAATTTATGGTTTAACTCTTCAGATAGTAGTTTTCCAACGGTTGATTTACCGCTTCCCATGTATCCAATCAAAAAAATTTTCATCTGTAAATCACTTAAAATGAGCAAAAGGCAAAACTATGGTAAAATTATAGCAATTATGTCTTGAAAAATAAATTAATGCATGTATATTTGCACCCGCATTCGCAAAAAGACGGATGCTTTTTAATGATCTGGTAGCTCAGTTGGTAGAGCATCTCCCTTTTAAGGAGAGGGTCC
>NZ_CAJWRQ010000121.1 GCF_913046405.1 uncultured Christiangramia sp. | reverse complement strand
TTCACCTGAGTTGCTTTTACAGCTTTTTTTCTTATCTGAATGGAAATTTTATTTCCAACACCTGCAACTTCTACCGGTACATATCCTAATCCAATTCCTTTTTCAAGGGATGGTGACATGGTGCCCGAAGTGACCTCTCCAATTTTCTTGCCGTTTTCATCTACAATATCATATCCCTGTCTGGGGATAGCTCTTTCATCCATTTCAAAAGCGATTAACTTTCGTTTTGGACCTTCTTCTTTTTGCTTTTTAAGCGCTTCACTATTTATAAAATCTTTACTGAATTTTGTGATCCAGCCAAGACCTGCTTCAATAGGGGAAGTAGTATCGTCAATATCATTCCCGTATAAGGAATATCCCATTTCCAGTCTTAATGTATCTCTTGCTGCGAGTCCTATTGGTTTAATACCAAATTCTTCTCCCGCTTCCATTACTGCTGCCCAGATTTGAGGAGCATCTTCATTTCTGAAATAAATTTCAAACCCGCCACTTCCCGTATAACCTGTAGCTGAAACGATCACTTTTTCCACACCAGCAAAAGTACCGACCTCGAAAGTGTAGAACTTCATATTCTGAAGGTCGATCGATGTAAGTGATTGCATAGCTTCAGCAGCTTTAGGCCCCTGTATCGCCAGTAACGACAATTCATCACTCATGTCACGCATAGTTGCATCTACATCATTATGCTGAGAGATCCAGTTCCAGTCCTTATCGATGTTCGAAGCGTTTACTACCAACAAATATTTTTCAGCTTCCAGCCTGTAAATGATAAGATCATCCACAATACCACCATCTTCGTTAGGCATCGTAGAATACTGAGCTTTCCCATCTGTAAGCTTGGAAGCATCGTTAGAACTGATCTTCTGGATAAGCTTTAATGCATTTTCTCCGGAGATCAGGAATTCTCCCATGTGGCTAACATCGAAAACACCAAGTTTTTCTCGTACAGTTTGATGTTCAATGTTTACACCTTCATAAGATACTGGCATATTGTGTCCAGCAAAAGGTACCATTTTGGCATTTAATTCATTGTGTATTGCAGACAGGGCTACTTCTTTCATTATTGTCAAAAATTTGCCCAAATTTATTGAATTCAGTTAGAATACAATATTAAATAAGCGTTTTTATATGAGTATCTTTAGGCTTCGAAAAAAGAAAGAACAAGAAAGATTTACCCAATGAAAATACTTACGGCAGCACAATTAGCAGAGGCAGATAAGGTCACTCTGGAAAAGCAGGAAATCACTTCAGAAGAACTTATGGAGCGGGCTGGAACACTTGTATTTAATGAAATTCATAAAAGATTGCAGGGAGCCCCAATTCCCATAAAGATCTTCTGTGGAATTGGTAATAATGGAGGAGACGGATTGGTGGTTGCCAGGCATCTTATTCAGCATGGATACGAGGTTCGTACATTTATAGTTAATTATAGTGATGAAAGATCTGAAGATTTCTTGAGCAATTATGAGAAATTGAAGGAAATCACAAATGACTGGCCGGAACTTATAAAGAGTAAAAACGGTTTCCCTGAAATTCATACTGGTGATTTTGTTATAGACGCGTTGTTTGGAATTGGTTTGAACCGACCAGTAGAAGGATGGCCTGCTAGTTTAATTAATTTGATAAATACTTCACAAGCTTTTGTCTTATCTATCGATATGCCGAGTGGTCTAGCACCAGATCAGGTTTTTAAGGATGGAGCAGTAATTCAGGCAGGATATACATTAAGCTTTCAATCTCCTAAACTCAGTTTTTACCTGCCAGATACCATGGAATATGTTGGTGATTTACAGGTCATCGATATAGCACTAGATCGGGAATATCTGGGGAAAGTGGATTCCAATATATTCTTAATAGGAAAAGAGGAAGCTCAAAGTTTATATAGGTCAAGAAAAATAAACTCTCATAAAGGCGACTATGGAAAGGTTTTGATCATTGGAGGAAGCTACGGTAAAATAGGTAGCGTCATTCTGGCATCTAGGGCCGCGATGCGATCGGGTACGGGACTCTGTACGGTTTATATCCCGGAATGTGGATATGATGCCCTCCAGATATCCATTCCGGAAGTGATGGTACTCACAGATAAAAATACTAAAATGATCACCAAATTTCCATTAGATTTTGATGCTGATGTTTTTTGTTTCGGAATGGGAGCAGGAACTAATGAAGCTACGGCTAACGCCTTTGGAGAATTTTTAGAAACTCAGAAGAAACCAGTTGTGATTGATGCTGACGGAATCAATATTTTATCGCAAAACAAGTCACTTTTGAAAAAAATGCCTGAAAACTCCGTTATTACTCCGCATCCAGGCGAGTTGAAAAGACTAATAGGGGAGTGGAAGGATGATTTTGATAAACTTGACAAGGTTAAAGCTTTAAGCAAAAAGTTTAAACTTATCATTGTTGTAAAGGGTGCTCATACATTTATTGTAAATAATGAGGAGGTCTACATAAATTCTTCAGGGAATCCGGGAATGGCAACTGCTGGTAGCGGTGATGTGCTCTCAGGAGTTATCACAAGTTTTATAGGTCAGAATTATAGTAGCCTGGCGGCGACGATTCTGGCTGTCTACTTACACGGTTCAAGTGGTACTTTAGCAAGTGATCAATTAGGATATGAAAGTTTGCTTGCCGGCGACATTGCAGACAATATTGGTCGTGCAGTACAGCAACTGTTTAATAGAAATCCCGAACCAGAACAAAAGAATTAAACTGATAAATCTTATTCGGTGACCGATAGCGATAATTTCTCCTGTACCCAACTGGTAGCATCCTCTAGTTCAGCAAAAACCTTGAAGGAATTTGCATCGATATAAAATTCCTTTTCAACTGTAGAGGCCAGGGTTCTGGTCATGTCATTATCACTGACAACCGCGATAACTTTTAGATTTTGAAATTTTGCAGATTGTTTGTAAACCATTGGATCTACCGCGTAGCTATTCACTCTGTGTGATATGTAAGCGTATGGTTTTCCCTGGAATACTTCAGTTCCAATTTCAAGAAGAGTTTCATTTTTGCTAATATCAAACAGAATTCCTTCGTTCATTTTAGCGATCATAAAATCTTCATGAATAGAAATACTGCCAAAATCAAGTTCAATAGTAGGGTAGTTCATACGATTATTGGGACAATTTTCGGCTAAATTACTGAAGTTTGGTTGAAAACCAAGAATAAAAAAACCTGCCATGAAAATGGCAGGTTTTTTTATTTTCTGAACTTAAATATTATTCAGTTTCTACGGATTTCTGAATATCTATAGTCAGTTCACTTTTCTCTTCATCCAGATCCATCGTGATCTTGTCTCCTTCCTTGAGATTTGAAGTAATGATCTCTTCAGCTAAGGCATCTTCAATATATTTCTGAATAGCTCGATTTAATGGCCTGGCACCATATTGCCTGTCAAAACCTTTATCTGCAATAAAATCTTTAGCCTTATCTGTAAGGGTAAGATCGTATCCAAGTCCCTGAATTCTCCCAAACAATTTCGCAAGTTCGATATCGATGATCTTATGAATGTCCTCTCTTTCAAGACCGTTAAAGATCACTACGTCATCAATCCTGTTTAAAAACTCGGGAGCGAATGCTTTTTTCAATGCATTTTCAATCACGCTTCTGGCGTTATCATCCACCTGAGATTTCTGAGCGGTAGTTCCAAAACCAACACCCTGACCAAAGTCTTTTAATTTTCTGGCTCCAATATTGGAAGTCATAATGATGATCGTATTTCTAAAATCGATCTTTCTTCCAAGACTATCGGTTAGATACCCATCATCCAATACCTGTAATAGCATATTGAAAACATCTGGATGTGCCTTTTCAACCTCATCCAATAGGATCACAGCGTATGGCTTTCTACGAACTTTCTCAGTAAGTTGTCCACCTTCTTCATAACCAACATATCCTGGAGGTGCTCCAATTAATCTTGAAACAGCGAATTTCTCCATGTACTCACTCATATCTATCCTGATAAGAGCATCATCATTATCAAATAATTCTCTTGCTAGTACTTTAGCCAACTGAGTTTTACCTACACCAGTTTGTCCAAGGAATATGAATGAACCAATTGGTTTATTTGGATCTTTAAGTCCGGCGCGATTCCTTTGTATGGCTTTTACAACTTTGCCTACAGCTTCGTCCTGACCAATTACTTTTCCTTTGATCAATTGAGGAAGTTCCACAAGTTTATTACTCTCGGTTTGAGCAATACGATTTACCGGAATTCCAGTCATCATCGAAACAACATCAGCTACGCTATCTTCAGAAACAATTTCCTTATGTTTCTTTGACTCTTCTTCCCATTTCTCCTGAGCTACGGCAAGTTCTTTTTCAATATTTTTCTCATCATCCCTCAGTTTCGCAGCTTCTTCATATTTCTGTTTCTTAACTACAGAATTCTTGTTTTCACGAACTTCTTCAAGCCTTCGTTCAAGATCCAGCACCTGTTTTGGTACATCGATATTAGTAATATGAACTCTTGATCCTGCTTCATCTAATGCGTCAATAGCCTTATCTGGTAAAAACCTATCGGTCATATAACGATTCGTTAACTTTACACAAGCTTCGATCGCTTCGTTTGTATATTGTACATTATGGTGGTCCTCATATTTATCCTTAATATTATTAAGGATTTCTATGGTTTCATCTACAGTAGTAGGTTCCACTATTACTTTCTGGAATCTTCTTTCTAAAGCACCGTCTTTTTCGATATATTGTCTGTACTCGTCAAGGGTAGTAGCACCAATACATTGGATTTCACCTCTTGCAAGTGCAGGTTTAAACATATTGCTAGCATCCAGACTACCTGTTGCACCACCAGCGCCAACAATCGTATGAATCTCATCTATGAAAAGGATGATATCATCATTCTTTTCAAGCTCGTTCATCACGGCCTTCATTCTTTCCTCGAACTGTCCTCGATATTTTGTGCCAGCAACCAGGCTAGCGAGGTCAAGAGTAACCACTCTTTTATCAAATAAGATCCTGGAAACCTTTCTTTTTACGATTCTTAGTGCTAATCCTTCAGCAATAGCAGATTTACCAACTCCCGGTTCTCCTATCAATAATGGATTATTTTTCTTTCTACGACTAAGAATCTGAGAAACTCTTTCGATCTCTTTTTCTCTTCCAACCACAGGATCTAGCTTATCAGCTTCAGCCATTGCAGTGAGGTCTCTTCCGAAGTTATCAAGAACCGGAGTTTTTGATTTCTTATTGGTTTTACCTGTACTAGCACCGCCACCTCCGCTAAACGGATTTTCCCTCGTAGCTTCATCTCCTTCATCATCTGAAAATGACTCCGCCGTTGGACTATCTGAAAAGTCGGTTTCATCGCTAGCGATCATGTATTTAAACTGATCTTTAACGCCATCGTAGTCTATTCTCAATTTATTCAGCAGTTTGGTAGTTGGGTCATTCTCATTTCTAAGAATACACAATAATAAATGTGCGGTATTAATCGAAGCACTCTGGAATAATTTGGCTTCCAGAAATGTAGTTTTCAATGCTCGCTCTGCCTGCCTGGTAAGATGCAGGTTTTTCTTTTCATTACTTATAGTAACAGTATTGGGATTTGCAGGGCTTAGTATTTCGACTTTACGTCTCAAATGGCTAAGGTCAATTTCCAACGCGGTTAGAATATCTATAGCTTTCCCGTCTCCATCTCGCAACAACCCCAGCATTAGATGCTCTGTTCCAATGAAATCATGACCAAGCCTTAATGCTTCCTCTTTACTGTAAGCAATAACGTCTTTTACTCTTGGTGAAAAATTATCATCCATTTTTATCTTCCTTTCTCAATTTTATTTTCACTCCAAATAGGACAAAAACTGTACCTAATAAGGTGACCATAGCTAAGTGACAAAATAACCATCACTTTTCAAAAGGGAAAATAATGAACTTATTAACCAAAATACAATAAAAATTTGTTAATAAAAAATACTTAAGCTCAGAGATTACGGGACGTTAAAGAGGTATAAAATATGTAAATTGCCCCTTACAATTTTAAGATAATTAAATTTTTTAATATGGCTGAAGGAGAAAAGCTAATTCCTATCAATATTGAAGATGAAATGAAATCTGCCTACATCGATTATTCGATGTCGGTCATTGTGTCACGTGCACTACCAGATGTTCGTGATGGATTGAAACCTGTACATAGACGTGTGCTTTACGGTATGTATGAGCTTGGAGTACTTTCAAATAGAGCCTATAAGAAATCTGCTAGAATCGTAGGAGAGGTATTAGGTAAGTATCACCCGCACGGGGATTCTTCAGTATACGATACTATGGTGCGTATGGCCCAGGAATGGAGCATGCGGTATATGCTCGTAGATGGCCAGGGTAACTTTGGATCTGTAGATGGGGATAGTCCTGCAGCGATGCGTTATACTGAAGCGCGTATGCGTAAGATCAGTGAGGACATGCTTGCAGATATCGACAAGGAAACAGTAGATACCCAGCTGAATTTTGATGACTCATTAAGTGAGCCTGTCGTAATGCCAACACGAGTGCCAAACTTATTGGTGAATGGGGCTAGTGGTATTGCTGTTGGTATGGCTACGAACATGCCTCCTCATAATTTAAATGAAGTTATAGATGGTACCATCGCTTATATCGATAATCACGATATAGAGATCGATGAGCTTATACAATATATTAAAGCTCCAGATTTCCCGACAGGAGGAATTATTTATGGTTATGATGGCGTTAAGGAAGCTTTCAAAACAGGAAGAGGTAGAGTCGTAATGCGTGCTAAATCGCATATGGAAGAGATTGCAGGTCGTGAATATCTTGTTGTTACAGAAATACCATATCAGGTGAACAAAGCTGATATGATCAAAAAAACAGCAGACCTTGTAAACGACAAGAAGATCGAAGGAATTAGTCTGATTAGAGATGAATCTGATAGAAATGGTATGCGTATCGTATACCAGATGAAAAGAGATGCTATTCCTAACATCGTTCTTAATACCTTATTTAAACACACAGCATTACAATCTTCTTTTAGTGTAAATAATATTGCACTGGTTAATGGAAGACCGCAAATGTTGAATTTAAAGGATCTTATTCACCACTTCGTAGAGCACAGACATGATGTGGTTGTTAGAAGGACTGAATTTGAACTTCGGAAAGCTAAAGAGCGTGCTCATATCCTGGAAGGATTGATCATTGCTTCAGATAATATAGATGAAGTGATTGCTTTGATACGTTCTTCTTCTAATGCAGAAGAAGCTCGTAATAAATTAATTGATCGTTTTGAACTTTCAG
>NZ_CAJWRQ010000120.1 GCF_913046405.1 uncultured Christiangramia sp. | reverse complement strand
TAGAGCTTTTCAAAAAACCAAAAATTATTGAAAAATATTAAGTTTCGCGAAAGGTGCACCATCTGGAAGTTGACCGTTTTCGCGAAAAATCTTTGATTTCCCAGATTTTCGTTTGAAAACCATTTGCTCCTCCATGTAAATGCGCATTTTCCAAATTTTCCTTCAGCTTAAAATCTTCGTCTCCAATGCTGAATTTCCCTTCAGCAATTCTTCCCGCAAAACGACCAATACTGGCTCCAAAACATTTATTATGCTCCCAGTAAGTTTCGCTAATATAATCGGTGATCTGGGCAGGACCTGCAACAACTTCTACCGGCTTGTCGTTCTTATCTTTTAAACTAAAGCTAAACAATGTCGCTCCAAGGTTCAAAATCTTTAGCTTGCTCTGCTGCCCATTTTCTAGCTCGATGATCTTTAGATCTTCTTCCTGTACTGTTTTCAACATAGTTATTTTTTGCTCTGTACCCAGTTGTTCACTTTAGTCTCCAGAATCGTTAGCGGTAAAGCACCTTCTGTTAATACGACATCGTGAAATTCACGGATATCAAACTCTCCTCCCAGTTCAGTTTTCGCTTTTTCTCTTAGTTCCAGGATCTTGTTCATCCCTATCTTGTAAGCAGTCGCCTGTCCTGGCATTACGATATGTCGTTCTACCATTTTAACGCAGGCACTTTCAGCAGCTGGTGTATTTTCACGGTAATAATCTATACCTTCCTGTCTGGTCCATTTTTTGGCATGAATACCGGTATCTACAACTAGTCTGCAGGATCTCCATAGTTCCATTGCAAGCCGGCCGAAATCTGAATACGGGTCTTTATAAAATCCAATTTCCTTCGGAATAAATTCACTGTATAATCCCCAACCTTCCACGTAAGCAGTGTAAAAGCTGAATTTTCTAAATTCCGGGATAGAATCCAGTTCCTGCGCAATAGCGATCTGCATATGATGGCCAGGAATCCCTTCATGGTAAGCCAGTGCTTCCATTTCATATTTAGGCATTGCTTTCATATCATAAAGGTTGGCATAGTAAGTTCCAGGGCGGGAACCATCCAAAGCAGGTTGCTGATAGAATGCTTTACCAGCACTTTTTTCTCTAAAAGGTTCTACCGCTTTTACTACAATATCTGCTTCAGGCATGGTATTGAATAATTCTGGAAGCCTGGTTTTCATGGTGTTTATGACCTGTTTAGCCTGGGAAAGATATTGTTGTCTACCTTTTTCAGTATCAGCAAAATAAAATTGCTCATCATTTTTCATGAAATCAAAGAAATCCTGAAGACTACCTTCAAAACCTGTTTGCTCCATGATCTTCTCCATTTCTGAATGAATTCGAGCTACTTCATTCAGACCTATCTGGTGAATTTCTTCTGCGGAAAGGTTTGTGGTAGTTACTCTTTTCAATGCAAGTTCATAGAACTCCTCCCCTTTCGGGAATTTCCATACACCGGCTTCTTCAGTAGCCCGCAATTGCTGATTCTCCAAATGATCTATCAAACTCTGGTAAGCCGGCTGAACATGATCTACAAGTGCCTCTTCCGCAGCATTGACCAGTTTTGTTCGTTCCGCATCTTCCAGATCTAATTGATCGATCTTCGTGGTAAAGTCTTCCATTAAGGCACTGGCGTTAGCCGACTTTGAAAATGGCTTTCCTTTGATAATATTCCTTGAAGCATCTAGTGTTCTGTCGAAAACGAATTTAGGCGGAATAATTCCGTTCTGCTCTCTAAGCTGTAACTGTTCGATCACATCTTTCATTACTTTCTCCAGTCCCTCCAGTCTGGCAATATAAGCCCTGGCATCACCGATGGAATCTATGCGATGCATATTGATTAAAAAAGCAGGAAGTTCTGCATGTAGCCCGTGCATTTGCTCAATTGGATAATTGTAAAACCTGAAATCATAATCATCAATCTCATTTTGAACCTGCCTGCGATACAGATCGTAGCTCAACCTGGTATCTTCATCCAAAGCCGCTACATCTACCATATCGAGATAATCCATACGTTCCCGTGCCT
Source organism: uncultured Christiangramia sp. (assembly GCF_913046405.1). Lineage (GTDB taxonomy): Bacteria > Bacteroidota > Bacteroidia > Flavobacteriales > Flavobacteriaceae > Christiangramia > Christiangramia marina. Next base: position 5,272 of record NZ_CAJWRQ010000120.1, on the reverse strand, counting down.
GCTCAAGATCTTTCGCATATTTGAGATTCGAATAATCATCCCATTGATCATAATTTGTCTTCAACCCTCTTCGGGTCTGAGTCTCTGGGGATTCCTGAACTTCCTTTTCGAACTCACGCGCAAAGTAAGCGTTCATTTCTTCGGAAGCGTTTTGCTGCTCCTCTTCAGAGTAATCTGAATTTTGCTTCTCATTGCCGCATGAGCTTAGCAAAATTCCGAATAGCAATAGGTAAACTGATTTCTTCATTCTAAGCTTATTCTTCTAAAACTGAAAATTTAATGGCTGAATCACCATAGATCGTATGTGTTTGCTTCTGAAAATCTTCCTCTTCAGCTTCAAAGATATTATCTACATAAGTCTGTGGATTCCTATCGATTAGTGGAAACCATGTACTCTGAATCTGGATCTGCACTTTATGACCTTTTTTGAAAGTATGATTCACACCCTGCAACGTAAGATTTACATCGGTTTTTTTATTAGGTTCAAATGCTTCCGGTTTTTCAAAGCTATTTCTGAATCTTCCGCGCATCACCTCACTACGAACCATCATATGATAATTGCTCATTTTAAGATGAGGCATGGTTTCTTCGTAGTTCTCTGCATCTTCAGGATAAACATCAACGAGTTTTACAACCCAGTCTGCTGAAGTTCCCGTTGTTGCAACTTTCAACATTGCTTCAATCGGTCCGGTTATTTTCATATCTTCTTCCAGAACTTCCGTTTCAAACACCAGAACATCTGGTCTTCTGGCTGCAAATCTCTGATCTCCAGACATATATTCTCTTGGAGTAAAGACCATTTTGATCTCATTATTGTAAGAAACTGGTTTCGCTGGGTCACTCACGAAAGTTTCTTCGTGATCTGATGCTGTTTCTGATAATTGCTCATTTGCTCCCAGATACCAGGTTTTCTCATTAGTATTCTTCGGTGGCCATTCCGTATAATCGTTCCATTGGCGTGCTCCAGTGTCATAAATATGTGCTTCAGGTAATCGCAAAGCATCTTTAGTTTTTTTCTTCAGAAAATGATTGAAAAATTCAGTTTCATAATCTCTTTGAAAATGAGTGGAAATACTATCACCAAAATAGACGTTCCCAACAGATTGCCTTCCAGATTCCCTTGCCCAGTCACCATGACTCCAGGGACCAAAAACGATCATATTGTGATTGTCACTATTCTCTTCTATGCTTTTGTAAATATTGAACGGTCCGTACAGATCTTCCGCATCAAATAGTCCGCCTACGATCATTACCGCCGGCTTGATATCTTTCATATGCTGTACGATCCCTCGTTTTTGCCAGAACTCATCATAATTTGGATGTTCTTTTAGCTGTTGCCAGAACTCGTTATCCTCTTTATAATATTCATCAAGATTGCTCAAAGGACCCGCATCCATAAAAAACTGGTATTGATCCTGAGTTTTCAGATCTGGAAATTCGTACCAGCTGGTATCTACAGGAGTATCTTTCTGATATCCAAAAACCGCCGTAGCTCTCCAGTAGCTTAGTAAATAAGCGCCGTTATGGTGAAAATCATCAAAGAAGAAATCACCGATACTTGCCTGAGGAGATGCTGCTTTAAGAGCTGGATGCCCACTTAAAAGTGAATACGTACTGTAAAATCCTGGATAGGAAATTCCCCAGGTTCCAACCTTTCCATTGTTATTTTTCACATTATTGATCAGCCATTCTATCGTATCGTAAGTATCGCTGGCTTCATCTACCTCTTTCCCTTTTTTATTCGGAATAAAGGCACGCATATTATCATACTTTCCTTCACTCATCCATCTACCACGTACATCCTGATAAACGATGATGTTCCCCTCTTTCATCATGATTTCATTAGGTCCAATCTTGGATCTGAACTGATCTTCTCCATAAGGTCGGGAACTATAGGGAGTTCGCTGCATCAACATTGGATATTCAGATGAAGTATCCTTTGGAGTATAGATCGTAGTATGAAGTTTTACACCGTCTCGCATGGGAATGTCTACTTCCATTTTATCGTAATGGTCTTTGACATCGTAATCTGTCTCATTTTGAGCATTTAAGGGATTCAGTATAAACAGTAGTAATACTGAAAACAGGGAAGTATTGAATATTTTCATTCGATTATTTTTATAAAGCGTCTAAAGATAGAAATTAGGTAAGTATTCCTGAAGGAATTCAGGAAAAACAAGAGTTTGCACATATTAAATATGTCAATTCTCTTAGCTGAAGCTTATTTTCAGGATTTCCCGATCTCCTTTTTCTACGGAAAAGCGATTATCTGCTCGTTGGTTGATGATCCAGACAAGATCTTCCCCGGAAAACAGTAGCCAGGTTTGCTCTTTTTGAGGTAAACTGAATTTTTCATCCTTAAAATAATCACTCAGCTTCTTTTTTCCTTTCATTCCGAAGGGAACAAAAAAGTCACCCTCTTTCCATTTCCTGATCAGCAAAGGAAATTTAAGTTTTCGAATGGGCACAAAAATACTGTGGGTTGCGGCCTTGTCAAATTTTTCAACTTCGGTCAAATGCAGAGTTCCAAATTCAGGGATCATGACAAACTCCTCCCCTTTTTCAAGTTGATATTCTTTATTGATGGACTCATCCTGAATCTCAGTAAGCAATAATCTATTCCTATCCTTGATAAGCCTGTGAGTATCTGAAAGTACCATTTTACCTGTTTGCGCATCCATAAGGTCATGAACATCGTTCCACTCCGTAAATCCAAATGATTTGAGCAACTGGTAAAGTACCTGCTTCGAATTCGGCACTTTCTTTAAAAAAGCAATATCCAGGGCATAACCAAACACGTCCCGACTGATGATCTTTGGGTAAAGCAGACTCATATAGTCCTCTACCAGTTCCATGCTTTCGTTCAAATGTTGCTGAGTTTTCGCAAAAGTTTCAAGTAATTGTGGATTAAGCTCCTGCATAAGTGGCACCATATGATGTCTTATACGGTTTCTCATATATTTATCTGAAGCATTACTGGAATCTTCGCGCCATTTTAAACTTTTACTATTGGCATATTCTTCGATTGCAGACCTGGAAAAATTGATTAGTGGTCTTATGAGTTGATGATGTTTATCTTTAATTCCCTGCAAACCTTCCGGGCCGGTACCACGAATAAGATTGATCAAAAAAGTCTCAAGATTATCATTCGCATGATGTGCAGTCAAGGTGAAATCAAACTCCATGGAATTTGAAAGTTCCTCAAACCAGTTGTAACGCAATTCCCGGGCAGCCATTTGAATGGAAATACCAGCATTTTCAGCAAACTTCAGCGTATTAAAACTTTGAGTGAAAAATGGGACTTCCATTTTTTCTGCAAGTTCTTTTACAAATGCTTCATCTGCATCACTTTCTTCACCTCGAAGATTAAAATTACAATGTGCGATGGAAAAATCCATTTTTGACATCTTACATAGATGCGCCAGAACAATACTATCCACACCACCACTTACGGCGATCAACAATTTATTAGTGCAAAGAAAAGGGTATTCTTCTTTGATGATCTTTTTGAAGGCTTTTTCCATATCTACTCAAATATACAAAGCCTGAATTTAATAAAATCGTGCTTAAAGGTTCTCCAGAACTTCACGTAATGCCCTGGATTTCAACAGACATTCTTCATATTCCTTTTCAGGATTGGATTTGGCAGTTATTGCTCCTCCTACAGAAAAGGACAAATACTTATTCGTGGAATTATAAAGAATACTACGAATCACCACGTTGAAATCGAAATCACCCTCTGGAGAGAAATAGCCCACAGCGCCGCTATAGAGTCCGCGTTTGGTACTTTCCAGCTTCTCTATGATTTTCATTGCTGAAATTTTGGGCGCTCCGGTCATGCTTCCCATGGGAAAACTCGTTCGTAATGCCTCTACCGGTTCAATGCCTTTGGCGATCGTGGCGGTTACTGAAGAAATCATCTGGTGCACCAGTTTAAAGGAATAAACTTTACAAAGTTCATCCACTCTTACTGAGCCTTTTTCGGCGATCCTGGAAAGATCGTTCCTAACAAGATCCACGATCATAACGTTTTCTGACATTTCCTTTGGATCCCGAGCCAGATTAAGGGCAATTTCCTTATCCTCTTCAGGATCAGCAGATCTTCTCGCTGTACCTTTAATTGGCTGAGTAAGCAATTGATCACCTTTTTTCCGTAGATATCGCTCCGGGGAAGCCGAAACCAGATTGATGTTTTCGAGTCTCAGGAATGCAGCAAAAGGAGGTTTTGAGATCTCATTAAGACTTTGGTAAATAGAAAATGCATCCAGATCGACATTTTTACTGAAGAATTCCTGACATAAATTCGCTTCATAAATATCTCCGCGATGAATATGCTCTAGCATTGCTCCAACCTTTTCAAGGTACTCCTGCTTACTAATTCTGGATTGTATTTCTATTCTCCCTTCAGATTTTTCAGTTTTGAACTTACAATTCTGAATCTCTTCAAAATCAGTTTCAATTTCGTCATCTACCATTCTCAGGTAAACGAAATCGGCTATATTATCTTTTAAAAATACCAGTTTTTGAGGCTGAAAAAAGTAAAGATCCGGAAATTGGAGTCCGTCGTAATTAGAAGATTTTAGTCGCTCAACGTCATTTTTTAGGTCGTAGCTTAAATAACCAAAGATCCAGTCTTTGGTAGTTTGCTGATATTCCTTCAGTTTATCGAAGGCATCTTGATAATCGGTTTTGATAGCTGTAAAAGCTTCTACAGCAAGTACTGCTTCAAATTCGGTATTTTCCGAAGAATCCAGATTACTATCCAGCCACACGATATCCGGAAAACTGTTTCCCCAGGTGAGCAATTTCTTCTTGAAATCTGCCATATCCTGTACGGCAAAAGATCTTTTTGTTCTCAATTAAGCTTCTATTTGATGCGCAAAGGTAGTAAGCACATCTTCAATTCCCATATCCAGCACTTCGTTTGTCACCTTAGCATCTTCAAAATTATCCTGAAATGATGGAAAACTAAAGCTTTCAATGACATCACCGCCAAATCTTCCGAAGATATCACGGCAATAATCCAGAGAACCTTTGGCTCCGCGTTTACCCGGAGAAGTACTTACCAAAAGGATCTTTTTTCCTTCAAGAAAGTTTTTTTGAGTCCGGGATAGCCAGTCGATAATATTCTTAAAAAATGCAGAAGCAGTACCATTGTGCTCATTCACCGCAATGATCAAGGCGTCATGATCACGAATATGATTGTGAATGATCTTTGCGTTCATTGGAATTCCCGATTCCTTTTCGATATCTTCATCATAAACTGGCAAAG
>NZ_CAJWRQ010000119.1 GCF_913046405.1 uncultured Christiangramia sp. | reverse complement strand
AACAGATTGACTTCTTCATTCTTTAGATTTTTTAAAATGCTTCCTGATCGCTCTTTTTGCCAGATCAGGTTTTTCTGTACCAATCAAAAAGCGTTCATTATTTTTTGTGATGATCTGGATGCCTATGTTTCCTGATACATTATAGGCCTTTGCTCTTCCGAAGCCTCGAATTCCCCAGCCTCCATATTCAGAAACCGGTGCATAGGTTCTTATATAACACTCCTGAATCTCGTCCCAGTCATAATGTCTTCTGAAGAAAGGTAATGGTTCAAAACCTGCACTAATTCCTTTGCTATTAATTTTTGTTTCAAGATTCAGAATAAATATCAGAATAAATACGAGTAAACTAATTATTGGCGCGATCAAACTTTTTAGCTGCACCTCATTTGTGGATATTTCTGAAAAAAGAGGGAGTGCACTGGCAATTACAATCGTAATCATAAGAATAATGAGCCACCATTGTCTGAATTTCTGGTTCTCCTTGAATATGTGCATTCTAGTGATTCAAAGTTCCGGCATTCACAACGGGTGTCGCATCCCGATCTCCACATAACACCACCATAAGATTACTAACCATTGCAGCTCTTCGTTCTCCATCCAATTCAACTACTTTTTTTCTGCTAAGTTCCTCGAGTGCCATTTCCACCATACTAACTGCACCTTCTACGATCTTATGCCTGGCAGCCACAATTGCCGTAGCCTGTTGTCTCTTCAACATAGCGCTGGCAATTTCATTTGCATAGGCAAGATATCCAATACGTGCTTCGAGAACTTCAATTCCAGCAATATTCAATCGTTCCTCCAGCTCTTTTTCCAAAGCATCGCTTACTTCATTTACACTGGATCTCAAAGTGATATCCTCATCCAGACCTTCATCTGCAAAATTATCATATGGGTATAAACTGGCTAATTTCCGAACGGCTGCATCAGTCTGTACCACTACGAAATTCTCAAAATTATCTACATCAAAGGATGCTTTAAAAGTATCCTGAACCCTCCAAACCAGAATGGTACTTATCATTACTGGATTTCCAAGCTTATCATTCACTTTTAATCTTTCACTGTCAAAATTTCTCGCTCTTAACGAGATCTTCTTTTTGGTGTAGAACGGATTCACCCAGAAAAGTCCATTTTCTTTAACAGTTCCTTTATAATCACCAAAAAGCAGAAGTACTCTAGACTCATTTGGATTCACCAGGATAAGGCCGGGAACTATAAGAAAAGCGAGGAGTACTCCCAATGCCCATACTGGACTACCGGTATTGAAAATGGCAATAATACTTCCAAACAAAAGGATCAAGAATGCGAATAGCATAATATATCCATTAAATCCAGTGATAGTTTTTTCTTCAGTCATGTGAAATATGATATTAAAATGATATCATAAATATACTATATTAAATTTAATGAATTTCAATTCTTAACACTAAAATTTTATTGGGAGCCTTATATTTGGATTCTATAAAATACTACTATGAAAAAAATACTATTTCTTTTCGCTGTTTTACTGATGTGTGCTAAAGGTCAGGCTGCCGATTCAGAATGGGGGAGAACAGGTCATCGTGCAACTGCAGAGATTGCGCAAAGTCACTTATCTAAAGAAGCCCAGAAGGCAATCAATGATCTACTGGATGGCCATGGACTTGCATTTGTGGCTAATTACGCAGATGACATCAAAAGCGATGCTGCATACAGAAAATATGGACCTTGGCATTATGTAAATATTGATCCAGATCAGGATACTTATATCGAAGCTGAAGCAAGTGAAGATGGGGACCTGGTTCAAGCTATCAGAAAATGCGTGAAAGTATTAAAGGATAAGTCGGCTTCCAGGGATGAGAAGCAGTTTCACTTAAAAATGCTCGTCCACTTTGTAGGAGACCTGCATCAGCCATTCCATACAGGACATTCTGAAGATAAAGGAGGAAACGATATTCAGGTGCGATGGTTCAATGATGGTTCGAACATTCACAGGGTTTGGGATAGTGAGATGATCAATTTTTACCAGATGAGCTATACTGAATTAGCGATGAATACAGGAAGGCTTACCAAGAAGCAAAAGGCAACAATACAGAAAGGTGAATTGCTGGACTGGGTTTATGAATCGAGAGATATGGCAGAGGATCTATATGACGGGGTAGAGAATGGTGAAAAGCTAGGATATAGATATATGTATGATCATATGCCGCAGGTATTGGCCCAGTTGCAAAAAGGCGGACTAAGACTTGCGAAGGTTTTGAATGATATCTACTCTTAATATATTTTTCGAAACGTGAGATTTATTCTGGGGCCAATTTGCTTCTTTGTTTTTGGTAATTGATGTTTCCAGAATTTCTGAGTTTCACCTCTCATTACTAAAAGGCTACCGTGTTGTAGCCTTTTTTTGTAGGTAAGGTTCTTATCTTTTCGATGCTTTAGATGAAATATGCGGGGCTCACCAATACTTACTGAAGCAATTACAGGATTGGTTCCAAGCTCTTTTTCATCATCGGCATGCCAGCCCATACTATCCTGACCATCGCGATAGAGATTCGCCAGGCAGGCATTAAAAGACTGTTCACAAATCTCTTCACAGCGTTCCTTAACACCTGTCAAATAGGAAGGGAATATCTCTGGATGCACCGTAAGACCAGAGTAGGTGTATGCGTTGTTATTATCACTGAATAAAGCGGTAAGTCTTGGCTGAAGTATGTCTTTGCCAAACATTTTGATATGATCCTGCCTCCATCGCTCGTAATGCAGCAATTTTTCAAAGAGTTTATCCGCTTGTTCATCACTTAGAAAATCTGCAATATAGAGCAGACTTGCACCTTGTAATTCTATAATTTCCATAAGCCTAGATCAGGTAAAATAGTGCCCACCAGATAAGAACAAACTGTAGGGGAATTCGTGCAATTAAAATCCAGCGAGAAATTCCTGCTGCGGCTTTTTTTGAAGACAGCATATAAAAGTGTACCAGTAAAAAAATAAGCAGCATGATCACGATACCATAGATGGAAGCGTTTCGTGTTGAAGTAAATAATAATCCAATTCCAAGAAGGATTTCAGCGAGACCACTGAGTAAAACCAGCTGCTTGTGGGCAGGCAGGTATCTTGGCATAATTCGCATATACATTTTAGGTTTTAAAAAATGCATTATTCCTGCGAAAATGTACATAATGGACATTAGATAAAGATGCCACGGATTTTCCATAATTAAGATTTTTGGTGAAGATAATGCAAATAAATGCTTAGCTAAATTGTTAATAGTTAGACGTTTTTTGAAAATTTTAGTTGTGTAAGTACTTTAAATGGAGTAATTTCAGCGTCCAAAATCTATCGATAACCTAATATAATTTAATTGAAAACAAACGTTTCAGTTTATTTTCTCTTGTTTTTTTTATGCTTCAGCGTTACTTATGCGCAGCATAGCCGTGAAAAACCGAAAGATACACTTCAAACTCTGCTTGAAAAAGTCAATGAGGATATTTTAAAATACCAGTATCAGCAGGCGGTAGACAAAGCTTACGATCTTGTCACTTTAGCAAAAGAAAAGGAGAATAACCTTTATGTTTCTCGAGCTTATCATTCCTTGGGACATATATATTCCGATACAAAAGATCTAGCACGTGCCCGGCAGAATTATACCTTTGGTCTGGAATATGCCGAAAAGACTGGAAATGACTCCATAATCTTAACTTCCTATAATAATCTTGGGAATGCCTTATCTGAGAATCCAGCATTTAGGGATGAAGGGATCTCTTATTATAATAAAGCTATAAAGCTCGCAAAAGAGCTAAATATGAAGGAAGAGCTCATAGCGCCAACTACCAATATTGGATGGACCTATCTTGATGCAAATCAATATGACAAAGCATTTCCATATTTAGATCGTGCACTTGAACTAATGCTGGATGAGGTTCAGGAAAACGATTCCCGTTACAATTCCTGGTTATCTCAAATGTATATGCTGCATGGAAGATATTATGCGCACAAAAAGGCATTTGATTCTGCTCATGTATATTACGATAAGTCACTGCAGTTAGCTGAAAAGGACAGCCTGTATATTACAGCGGCTGAGGCCTATAAATATTATGCTGGGTTTCTCGAAAAGGAGGGTGATTATCAGGGAGCTTTCAATGCACAAAGAAAGTTTACCGAATTCAACGATCTTATTTTCGAGAATGAAAAAGTTCGGGAGATGGAAATCGCTGATGCGAAATTCAAACTATCAGAGTATGAAAAGGATCTTGAAATTGCCCAAAGGGAACAGAGCCTCAAGGATGAATTGATAGACCGTTCTAAGGAAAAAGTGATCATTATGGTCATTTCTTCAGTAGTACTGGTTTTTATATTAGTGTTTCTTTTCAAAATAAACCGTGATAGACGAAATCTAATTTCCGAGCTTCAGAAGAAAAATAAGCAGTATAAATCTGCACGTGACCAGGCTGAAAATTTATCCAGGATGAAAACCAGGTTTTTCAGTACTGTAAGTCACGAGATTCGAACGCCTTTATACGGAGTAATTGGACTTACCTCGCTACTACTGGAGGATAAAAGGCTGAAAAAACACAAAACTGATCTTAAATCATTAAAATTTTCTGCAGATTATCTTCTGGCCCTCATCAACGATGTTCTGCAAATGAATAAGATGGAAAGTAATGAAGTTAAATTGGAGAGTGTATCGTTCAACATTAGGGAACTTCTAAGTAGTATTGTAAATAGTTTTGAATTTACGAGAGTACAGAATAAGAATGAGATCAATCTGGATATAGACGATCAAATTCCATCATACCTGATAGGCGATTCTGTTCGTTTGTCGCAGGTCCTTATGAATCTGGTTGGTAATGCTATGAAGTTCACCGAGCGTGGCCTTATTAAAATCAGCATTAATCATCTGGAGGAAAATACAGATTCCGCGAAGATTCATTTTGTAATTGAGGATAATGGTCCAGGGATACCTGAAAGTAAGAAGAAGATGATCTTTGAGGAATTCTCGCAATTAGAGAATAGTAATTATAATTATCAGGGAACTGGACTAGGTTTACCTATTGTGAAAAAATTACTGAAACTTTTTGGTTCTAAGATCAAACTGGATACTAAAGAAGGGGAAGGTTCGTCATTTAGTTTCACTATAGACTTCGGAATTGATCATACTAAAACTGAAGTTCCGGTTATAGAAGATGATCTGGATCAACTTGCTTTGCATGGTAAAAAACGTATCCTAATCGTTGATGATAACCGAATCAATCAGGTAGTTACCAAAAGAATTCTTGAGAAGAAGGATTTTGAATGTGAAGTTGCCGGCGATGGTACTACAGCGATAGAAATGGTCAGGGAATCTAATTACGATCTTGTACTTATGGATGTGAATATGCCCGGCATTAGCGGACTGGAAGCTACCAGTGAAATACGTACCTTCAATAAATATCTGCCTATTGTAGCTTTAACGGCCGTAGAGGTAGAAGAAATTCGTGAGGAGATCCAATCTGCAGGGATGAGCGACATCATTATAAAACCATATGATGTGCAGCAATTTTACCAGATCATTTATAAGAATTTAAGCATGTCTGCTATTCCAGAAAAGGTTTAGCTTATTTCTTAACCTCTTTTGAATTTTCGGGAATCTGAAAATAATTCTCTTCAGGTTGAAAGAACTGTATATTCGAGATCTTAGCCTCTCCAATTTTTTCCCCTAATCCGCTTTCTTCATTCCAGTTGTGGAAACTCCAGGTAGTGGCGAAACTCACATCTTCGACTGTATTATAATCACTATACATGATCGCATGTGGATTTTCTTCAGCTTTAGACTTATCTGTACCAAAAGTCACAATATAGGCGGCGGCCTTTAGCAACTTGCTTTTATCGTCCTGATACACCACATACCAGTCATCTGGTGAATCTCCCGTGTTACTCTTAAAAGTTAGTTTTGAGGATGGGTATTCCAGGCTATCAAGTTTGCGCTGACTTGATTTTTCCCAAACGGTACCTGGATCTGTAAGTTTAAAAGGCATAGCAAAGAAATACTGCCAGGTAAATATATCAAAACGAGCGCCATCTGTAGCACTGGAATCCGGTGAAATAGCTACTTCACTTCCATCAAATACGATTGTAGAACCATTATTTTTCTCGATTTTAATCCCACTTGAGTTGGTATTCATAGCCAGTTTTGCCTTAAGTCTTTCTGAACCTCCAAAGTTAAGCTGAATATCGAAAGAAACTGCTTCCTTCATTTTAAAGGCTGCTTTGTTATGAGCCTCTTCGATATTTTCCGAAAAACTTAGAACCTGAGGAGGTCCTGCGCCATCTCCAATACCATTATCAGCTTCAACAGGGATTCTTTCTTCTTCGGAAGAATTCTTACAGCTTACGATGCTGGCAATTAAGAATAGTGCAATGATTTTCTTCATGTTATTTAATTTATTGGTTAATAAAAAAAGCCGCTGTAATTCAGCGGCTTTGTTAGTCGGAAGTAAAGTGATTACTTTACCATATCGAAACTTCTTTTAATAAAATCGGTGAGTTCTTCACCTTTCAAAAGATTTTGAGATAATCTTGCGAGGTCAAGAGATTGCTTGATCAAGCGTTGTTGCTTCTTCTCAGTTTTGGTGTTTAGAATAGTATTTATCAACTCGTGATTGGTATTAACCACAAGATTATACATTTCAGGCATATTACCCATTCCAAACATTCCGCCACCACCGGTCTGTTGCATCTCTTTCATCCTACGCATAAACTCCGGTTGAGTAATAATTAATGGCGCGGCGGTGCTGTCCATAGCCTCCATTTGGATCGTGTACTTTTCCGCAGGAATTACTTTTTCAAAATCACTTTTAAGTTTTTCCTTTTCTTCATCAGATAGTTTAGAGATCTTCTCATCATCTGTCTTAATAAGGTTATCGATGTGATCTGAATCTACTCTTACAAATGAGATATTCTCATGAGTCGTTTCAAGTTTTTGAAGCAGGTGAGAAACTATAGGGCTATCCAGCATTAATACTTTGTAGCCTTTATCCTTAGCTGCCTGGATATAACTATGTTGCTCGTCTTTATTAGAAGCATATAGAATAACCAGTTTATCATCCTTATCGGTTTGATTATCCTTTATCGCTTCTTTAAGCTCTTCAAAAGTGAAAAATTCATTTTCTGTAGTTGGATACAGCGCGAATTTATCAGCTTTTTCAAAGAATTTATCTTCGGAAAGCATTCCGTATTCGATCACGATCTTGATATCATTCCATTTTTTCTCAAAATCTTCACGATTGTTGTTGAATAAACTTTTCAGTTTGTCCGCTACTTTACGTGTGATATAACTCGAGATCTTCTTAACAGCTCCATCAGCCTGTAAATAAGATCTTGACACGTTAAGTGGAATATCTGGAGAATCGATCACTCCACGAAGCATTGTAAGGAATTCCGGCACTATACCTTCCACGTTATCGGTTACATAAACCTGGTTCTGGTATAACTGGATCTTATCCTTCTGAATGTTCATATCCTGAGCCATTCTCGGGAAATAAAGAATTCCTGTCAGGTTAAAAGGATAGTCTACATTTAAGTGGATATGAAATAATGGATCTTCGAATTGCATTGGATACAATTCCTTATAGAAATCATTGTAGTCTTTTTCCTCTAGATCTGTAGGTTGCTTTGTCCATGCAGGATTTGGATTGTTGATGATATTATCAACAGTCTTTGTTTCTGGCTTCGCATCCTCTTTAGCATCTTCAGGGAGAGG
>NZ_CAJWRQ010000118.1 GCF_913046405.1 uncultured Christiangramia sp. | reverse complement strand
AGTTTCATCTCGTTCTGTATTTGGTTCAACTCATGGGTTATTCACTAAATATTTTCCAAAATGGAATATTTCACATGATTATTTCGATGTGAATGCTCCGGAAGATATTGAAAGTTTGATTAAACCTGAAACAAAAATCCTGTTTGCAGAATCACCTACCAATCCCGGAGTGGATATTCTGGACCTGGAATTACTCGGAAATATTGCCAGAAAATATGATCTTATCCTGATCATCGATAACTGCTTTGCCACCCCGTATATACAGAATCCGATTAAATATGGGGCAGACCTGGTCATACATTCGGCTACAAAATTGATGGACGGGCAGGGCAGGGTTCTAGGTGGAATTACCGTTGGGAATAGGGCATTAATACGTGAGATCTATCTGTTTAGCAGGAATACGGGGCCGGCACTATCGCCATTTAATGCCTGGGTCTTATCAAAAAGCCTGGAAACACTGGCTATAAGGTTGGAAAAACATTGTGAAAATGCGCTGAAAGTTGCAGAGTTTCTAGAGTCCATACCTGAGGTTGAAACCGTAAAATATCCATTCTTAAAAACTCATCCACAATATGAAGTGGCAAAAAAACAAATGAGACTGGGAGGAAATGTAGTGGCATTTCAGATCAAGGGCGGATTGGAAACAGGTAGAAAATTTATAGATAGCCTGGAAATGTGTTCAAGATCTGCAAATTTAGGAGATACCAGGACCATCGTGACTCACCCTGCTTCCACAACACACAGTAAATTAAGCGAAGTAGAGTTGGAAGCGGTAGGAATTTCAGAAAGCCTGGTTAGAATTTCTGTGGGTCTGGAACATGTGGAAGATATTATTAGTGATCTTAAAAAGGCTTTGCAGGAATAGCATTTGCAGTCGGAAATTTTTTATTTTCGTTTCATGCTTTCCAAAAAGACCAAGTATGGTATCAAAGCGCTAACGTATATAGCGCGAAAAGATGAAAATTTTCCTGTTCAGGCTTCTGAAATTTCAGAAAGTGAGAATATATCTCAGAAGTTCCTGGAGAGTATTATGCTGCAACTTAGAAAATCTGGCTTTCTAGGCTCTAAAAAGGGAAAAGGTGGAGGTTATTATTTAATAAAAAAGCCTTCAGAAATTAAGATGACCGCGGTGATCAGGGTGCTGGAAGGTCCCATCGCCATGGTTCCCTGCGTTAGTCTTAATTACTATGAAAAATGCGATGACTGTCCAGATGAAGACGCCTGTTCTGTTCATAAATTGATGATACAGGTGAGGGATGCATCGTTGAATGTACTTGGAGAAAATACCCTTGCAGACATTGCCTTTAGGTAATGATAAGGGTGTTAAAATAAAATTTTTTTTAAAAATAAATTGGTGTTTAAATAAACGAAGTCTAGTTTTGCTTAAAACCTAGTAAACCGATAGGATTATAGTTTTTAATGAAGAGAGTATGTTGATGTTACTGAATCAAACTAAAGAAAAAAGTACCTATAAAAAAGATAGGACTACAGAACGACCGCTTCGAAGTATTCTAAAAACTATTAGTTGGAGAATAGTTGGAACCCTGGATACGGTCATGATCGCATGGTTTCTTACTGGAAAAATAGAAACTGCTCTCGCAATTGGATCTGTAGAACTGGTAACAAAAATGATCCTGTACTTTGGTCACGAACGGCTTTGGAATTTGATACCCTATGGCAAAGATTAGCTTTAATAGTAGCGAACCGGAAATAATACTAATGCAAAATTGTAACTGGTTATTCGCAATTGAACAGAATTAAATCATAAAGACAGATGAAAAAGTTTAGCGATTCAGAAATAGAAAAACTTAACAGTCAGTTACGGGGTGTAGCACCTTCAGAAATAATTCAATGGGTCTTGGCATCTAGTAATAATCCAGTAGTTACTACCAATTTCAGACCTTATGAAGCAGCAATCTTACATGCCTGTACTCAGGTAGAAAGTTCTATGAAGATAATTTGGTGCGACACAGGTTACAATACTCTGCCTACCTATAAGCATGCTCATTTTCTCATAGACCATTTAGATCTTAAAGTAAAACTTTATACACCAAAAGAAACTGCTGCTTATAGAGACGCATTTTTTAAGGGTATTCCGGGAGTAGATTCTCCAGATCATGATGAATTTACCAGGCAGGTAAAACTAGAACCATTCCAGCGAGCAATGGCAGAACAAAATCCAGATGTGTGGTTTACTAATCTTAGGAAAGGACAGACAAATTTTAGAGATAGCATCGATATTCTAAGTTATAGTAAAGACGGTCTTCTTAAGGTTAGTCCTTTTTATCACTGGTCAGACGAAAAATTAGATGGGTATTTAAGAGAGCATAAACTACCGAATGAATTCAAATATTTCGACCCTACAAAAGTATTAGATAATAGAGAGTGTGGTTTACACGCCTAAAAGTTTAAAAATGAGTTCGATCTTAAATCAAAATACGTTAGAAAGCGAAGCTATTTACATCTTCCGGGAAGTTGTGGCTCAGTTTGAAAATCCCGTGCTATTATTTTCGGGCGGTAAGGATTCTATCACTTTGGTACGCTTAGCGCAAAAGGCCTTCTATCCTGCCAAGATTCCTTTTCCATTAATGCACATAGATACCGGTCACAACTTTCCTGAAACTATCGAGTTCAGAGATCGATTAGTTGAAGAACTTGGACTGAACCTTATTGTACGAAAAGTTCAGGATGATATTGACAGCGGAGTTTCTATTGAAGAAAAAGGCAGGTATTCCAGCAGGAATTCATTGCAAACCAATACTCTTTTGAGTGCCATTGAAGAATATAAGTTCGATGCATGTATAGGTGGAGCAAGAAGGGATGAAGAAAAAGCTCGTGCAAAAGAGAGAATTTTTTCAGTAAGAAATGACTTTGGAGAATGGGATGAAAAGAACCAACGACCGGAGGTTTTTGATATGCTAAATGGACGTATCGATATGGGCCAGAATGTTAGAGTATTTCCAATTTCTAACTGGACAGAGCTGGATGTATGGAGTTATATAGATGCTGAAAAGATTGAAATTCCTTCCATTTATTTCGCTCATGAGAGGGAGATTTTTGAAAGAGACGGGTTGATTTGGACAGCTTCAGAACACGTTTACAAAGACGATCATGAGATTACAGAAATGAAAACCGTTCGATTTAGAACTGTGGGAGATATAACCTGTACGGCTGCAGTGGAATCTGGAGCAGATACCGTAGAAAAGATTATCAAGGAAATAAGGGAGTCAGCTATTTCAGAAAGAGGTGCAAGAATCGATGATAAAAGATCTGAGGCCGCCATGGAAACAAGAAAGCAACAAGGTTATTTTTAAAATAAAGAAGAGAATGGAAGTATTAAAAATAGCAACGGCAGGAAGCGTTGATGATGGTAAGAGTACGCTCATAGGCAGACTGCTTTACGATACCAAATCTTTAACTTCAGATAAATTGGAAGCCATTGATAGGGTAAGTAAGAAAAATGGTCTGGACTATTTGGATTTCTCACTAGCTACAGACGGTCTGGTAGCAGAAAGAGAACAGGGGATCACAATAGATGTGGCTCATATCTACTTTTCAACACCAAAGAAAAGTTATATCATCGCCGATACTCCGGGGCATATAGAATATACACGGAATATGGTCACCGGGGCTTCAACTTCACAAGCTTCAATTATTCTTATTGATGCCAGAAAGGGAGTTATCGAACAAACGTACCGGCACTTTTTTATAAATAATTTGTTGAGGGTCAAAGAAGTTATAGTCGCTATTAACAAAATGGATCTTGTCAATTACTCTGAAGATGTATTCAATAACATCATTACGGAATTTGATGAATTGAGAAGTAAAAGTGATTTCCAGGATCAGAAACTCACCTTTATTCCGGTGAGTGCTTTATGGGGAGAGAATATTGCCGAAAAATCTACTGCAATGTCCTGGTATCAAGGACAAACCATACTGGAACATCTCGAAGATCTTAAAGCTGAAGATTTTACGGAAGAAAGTCAGGCTAGGTTTTCTGTTCAAACAGTGATAAGACCTAAAACCGAAGAATTTCATGATTACCGCGGTTATGCAGGGAAAATTAATGGTAATAGCCTGAGAGTAGGAGATGATGTAACCGTGTTACCATCCTTGACGACTTCCAAAATCAAAGACATTCATTTTTTCGAAGAAACTTTTGATGAAGCTCCAGCAGGAAGTTCTGTAACTATTAGCCTGGCAGATGATATAAATGTCGCCAGAGGAGATATGCTGGTGAAGACCAAAGAGGTTCCTGTAGAAACAAAAGTTGTGGATGCCATGGTTTGTTGGATGGATAATCGCCCTTTGGTTCCGAGCCAAAAATATGTTTTACAACATAATACCAACGGTGTTCTGGCAAAAATAGATAAAGTAGAAAGCCATGTTGATTCGAATTTTGGAGCCGAAGAGAACGTAACTTCTTTGAGTCTGAATGACATTGGGAGCGTAAAGATCAAACTAAGTAAACCTATTTATGCTGACAGTTATAATACGAATCGAACAAATGGACGATTTATCCTGGTAGATACTCAAACGAATACCACGGCCGGAGTAGGATTTATAAAATAATATGACCAAAAAATGAACCACTTCAATCTCAACATTTTATCAAATATGTGTATGTGCTATTCGCCTCATACTTAGAAGTCCATTTTATAAACTGAGTTATAAAAAGTCCTTTTAAGTGTCATTCTTAAAAGGACTTTTTTCATTTAAATAATCAAGATCATGCAAAGTTTCAGAACTGAAATTGAAAATCCCGTTGTCGAGAAAGATATCCTGGATTTAGAAAAAAAGATCCGGCTTTTTCGCGAAGGAAAGGCTGATGAAGAAAAGTTTCGTAGTCTGCGCCTGGCACGCGGAGTATATGGACAGCGACAGTCTGGAGTTCAAATGGTTCGTATAAAACTACCGTTTGGAAAGGTGACTTCAGAACAATTACACCGGATCGCCAATGTTTCAGATGAGTATTCCAAAGGTCGGCTGCATATCACAACCAGGCAGGATATCCAGATCCATTACGTGAGCCTGGACAGAACTCCAGAGCTTTGGGCGCAACTGGAAAAAGATGATGTCACTCTTAGAGAAGCCTGCGGTAATACGGTAAGAAATATCACAGCCTCGCCAACCGCCGGGATAGATCCCAACGAGCCTTTCGATGTTTCACCGTATGCACACGCTGCCTTTCAATTTTTTCTTCGGAATCCCATCTGCCAGGAAATGGGTAGAAAATTCAAGATGTCCTTTTCTTCTTCAGATGAAGATACTGCACTTAGTTATATACATGATCTTGGTTTTATCGCCAAGCTGAAGGATGGAAAACGCGGATTCAAAGTAATGCTTGGTGGCGGTCTGGGCTCACAACCCCGGCATGCAGATGAGTTATATGACTTTTTACCTGCGGAAGAGATCATACCTCTAATTGAAGGTGTACTCCGGGTTTTTGACCGGCATGGAGAACGAGCTAAACGTCTAAAAGCAAGAATGAAATTTCTTCTGAAAGATATAGGAAAAGAAGCATTTATGGAACTCGTCGATGAGCAAAAAACCGCACTTTCGCAGAAGCAACCGGTATTTGAAATTGAAAAATTCGAAGCAGCTCCAGCATTGCAGGAAGTTGAGGTTCCTTCCGCAGAAATCGAAGATGAGAAAGAATTTGAAAACTGGAAGCAAACCAATGTTTTTGCTCAAAAGCAGGAAGGATTATTCGCTATTGGAATTCGTGTGCCGCTTGGTGATTTTTATACTCGTGGAGCGAGGCAGCTGGCATATCTAATTAAAAAATACGCAGGTAACGAGTTAAGATTAACTTTAAGACAGGATATTTTGATTCGTCACGTTAGGAAGGATTTACTGCCTTTTTTCTATACTGAACTTAAAAAACTGGGTTATGCAGAAATTGGATACAATAAGACTGTAGACATCACTGCCTGTCCGGGCACCGATACCTGTAATCTTGGTATTGCTAGCAGCACCGGTATTGCCGATGTGCTGGAAGATGTTCTCAAAGAAGAATATCCGCAATTCACAAATGGAAAGGATATTACCATAAAAATTAGTGGTTGTATGAACGCCTGTGGACAGCATAATATGGCTGAAATTGGTTTTCAGGGAATGTCTATAAAGGTCGGAAAAACGGTCGCACCGGCACTTCAGGTGTTACTTGGTGGTGGAACCCTTGGCAATGGTCAGGGTAGATTTGCAGATAAACTTGTAAAAGTTCCCAGTAAACGTGGTCCTGAAGCTTTGAGGATCATTCTGAGCGATTTTGAGGCAAATTCAGAAGCGCAGGAAAAATTTGTAGAGTACTATGATCGTAAAGAGAAAACCTATTTCTATGACTTGCTGAAAGATCTGGCAGATACTTCAAATATTTCCGAAAATGAGTTCGTGGACTGGGGTCATGAAACTCCATACATAAAGGCAGTAGGAGTAGGGGAATGCGCCGGGGTGGTTATTGACCTGATTGCAACATTGTTGTTTGAAAGTGAAGAGAAGATCGACAATGCGAAATCTGCGATGGAACGAAAGGACTGGGCAGACAGTATCTATCACGCGTACACTTCGATAGTAAATTCAGCGAAAGCCTTGCTGCTGGCTGAAGATGTAAAGACGAATACTCAGGCTGGAATCATTGCGCAATTCGATGAACTATTCGTTGAAACTGGCAAGATCGATCTAGCGACCACTTTTAAAGAATTTACATACCAGTTAAACCAGCATGAACCCAGCGAAGACTTTGCCAGAAAGTATTTAGAGGATGCGCAGTTATTTCTGAATAGAGTAGATGCTTATAGAACGAAGGAGGTACAGGATGTTTAATTCAGCAAAACTAACCGTAGTAGGCGCGGGTCCCGGTGATCCGGAATTGATCACAGTAAAGGCGTTAAACACGTTAAAATCTGCAAAAGTCGTTTTATATGATGCTTTAATAAATCGTGATTTGTTGGAATACGCCCCACAAGCTGAGCATATTTTCGTCGGAAAAAGGAAAGATAAGCATCGATTCCCACAGGACGAGATCAACGAACTTATTGTAAAGTATGCCTTAGAACGCGGTCATGTGGTTAGACTGAAGGGCGGCGATCCTTTTATCTATGGTAGAGGTGGCGAAGAAGTCGAGGCCCTTGTTCAAGCAGGTATTGATGTGGAGGTGATCCCTGGAATCACCGCTTCATTAGGGGCGGCGAGTTATGCTGGGATTCCTCTGACGCATCGAGATACCTCGCAGTCTGTTCGGTTCGTCACTGGCCATCGAGTTGAAAACACCGTCAACGTTGACTGGCCGGAGTTCACTAAGGCAGGACAGACACTGGTTATCTATATGGGATTGGTCGGATTGCAGAGAATCTGTGAGCGACTCATCACCCATGGTGCGCCTCCTGAAAGACCAGTAGCCCTGGTAGAAAATGCAACATTGCCAGAGCAACGGGTTTTAATCGGCCGCCTGGATTCTGTTGCAGACATTGCAATCCGAGAGAAGGTGAGCGGACCGACGGTTGTCATTATAGGTGAGGTGGTCGCCCTCAAGATGCGAAAACAAGTTACAAACAGTTAGCCGGCTTTGGCAAGCCGGAAATTTTGGCGACCATTTTGGCTGGAGATTCACCGAATAGGCGCATCAGCGCGATGCTGGTACCCAGGAGCGGATCGACTTCATTGAGCACGAGTTTAACGAGTGGACGCATCGCCAGCGACACTTCGGTCTGCTCATAGAATTTTCGTGTCGCATCGACAATGGCCCAGTGATCATCCTGCAATTCAATGCCTTCGTTGTGTGCAAGGATCTTTGCGACGCCTGGACTCCAGTCATCGATGTTCAGCAAGAATCCTTCCT
>NZ_CAJWRQ010000117.1 GCF_913046405.1 uncultured Christiangramia sp. | reverse complement strand
TGATTATTTGAATATCGCAGAATTACGTGCTGCCGAAAAAATTGCAGGCATACTTGATCTAAAAATTGATGCCAGAACCAGGTTATTGTCCAACGGAAATATAGATATCAACTCACTAAACGGCACCATAGTTTTTGATCTGCAAGATCTGGAACTTTACGATTTTAAACCCGTTCTGGAGTCGGTAGTTCTAATGAAAGAAGAACGTTTTGAAAACTTAAGGTTCAGACCAATAACTCAAACTTTCAGGATTGAAAACGGCGTAGTAAAGGTTCCGAGAACACAGATACAATCTTCAGCTTTACAGTTGTATGCTGAAGGAGAATTTAAGTTGGATGAATATTTTGATATCTGGCTTTCCCTACCCTGGAAAAACCTGAAGTCTAATGACGGACTTCAATTACCTGAAAAGGAAACCTACAAAGAGGCAGGAGCGAAGTTTTACCTTCAGCTAATTCAGAATAAAGAAAGTGATGAAGAGAAAGAACGAAAGCTGAGAACACGTTTTCGACTTTGGAATCGCGAGTTGAAAAATAAAACATCCTCAGAAAATTAATATTCCCGCCAATTAGCGGGAATATTGAACTACTAGTCTATTCCTGAATAAAGATGAGTGCGGAATAACCTGGAATTTCAAAAGTTCCCGTGTTCGCTTCTTCTTTACTCTCCGCATGTATTTCCGGATCATGAACTTCCATTTCTGAAAAATCATCATCATACTCTTTAGCTACCGTGTTTAAACGCAGCTTCCAGTTGGACTGTTCAGCAAGATCCAGGTTGTATTCCGAAAAATCTGTATTACTGAAGTTTATAACTATGAGAACCTTGGAGTTCTCTTCTCCTCGAAGATATGCCAGAACTTTAGAATCGTTATTCAAGTGTATGATTTCAATAGGCTGTTGTCTTAGACCTTCATAGCCCACGATCTCTCCTGTTCTTATTTTAATAAGATCACTTACCAATCTGGAAATTCCCTGATGCTTTTCTAATTTCTCCCAGTTGAGTTCTACAGTATCCTGGAAATAAGAATCTTCCATAAATTCCTGACCCTGAAATACCATAGGAATTCCGGGAGCAGTAAGTGTGAGTACTATCCCAAGCAGAGCTCGCTTTTTAGCGAAAGCACTTTCGGCATCACCAGGCTGAACTTCTTCAGGCACCCTTGCTTTTCCATTGGCGACTTCATCATGAGATTCAGTATAAATAATCCTTTTAAAAGCATCTTTGCTTTGCACGAACTGCAATGCACCAGCAATCTTTTCCAGATCCCTGCTATCATCATGTGTATCTGTAAGTACTTCACGTACGGGATGTACGAAATTCATATCCCATTGGTAACCATAACCAATTCCGCCATTTTCGATAGTATCGGTTACCATATCATGACCTTTAAGATCTTCAGCAATAGTAATAATATGAGGATATTTCTCCTGAATTTCAGCATTGATCTCGCGCATCATTTGATTTCCTTCTTCAATAGCAGTGTCTTCACCCAAACCTCCACCTTCGAAACGAATATAGGAAGTCGCGTCCATGCGCAATCCATCACAACGATATTTCTCTATCCACATGAGGGCGTTGTCTCTTAAATACTGTCTTACCTCTTCCCTACCATAGTCAGGACGAGTGTCACCCCAGGGAGTCTTGCTTCGATGGTCGTTATAGAAATAAATACCACCTTTATCATTTTGCGACCAGCCATCAAACTGCCAAAGATCCATATCTGAAGGGCCAAAATGGTTATAGACAACATCCATGATCACTCCAATTCCATGCTGATGAGCAGCTTTAACCAGATTTGCCAGTCCGTTTGGTCCACCATAATCCTGTTCTATGGCGAAAGGATGCGCCGGGTTATAACCCCAGGATTCCCCGCCTGGGAACTCAGCTACCGGAAGCAGTTCTATACAATTGATTCCCAGATTTTTTAAATAATCCAGTTTCTCGATAACATCTTCAAAAGTTCCAACAGTATCTGCCGATTTCCTATTGAAAGTTCCTACGTGTAGTTCATAAATTACTAATTGATTGAAGGAAGGCAAGTGATATTGATCATCACCAAAATCAAAGTTAAGATCGCGAATTACAGAATTTCCATCGCTATTGGTGAGCTCAAAAGCATAGGGATCATTGCGGTAGAAGGTTTCACCATTATTGTGGATGACGTATTTGTACTCATCGCCTTGCTTTGCCTTATCGGTCGTACCAGCCCAGTAACCATTTTCTTCATGTTCAAGTTCCAGGTCTTCGGCATTCCATTCATTGAAGGTTCCCGTGACGAATATTTTCTCGGCATTTGGAGCCCATACGCGAAAGGTGGTAAGCCCTTCATCTATGATGCATCCCATTCCTGGTGAGCGTTTTATGATAGTTTCCATATTAATTATTGATAATTAGATCGTTAATTCAAGTCTTCAAAACAAGAAGTAAAAGTAGCTGCAGATCTTATTACAAAACGTTAATTATCATTACATTAACTTGCACTTCAGCTGATACCATTCTCTTTACCTTTTCTACTTCGGAAGAAATTAGCTTCAGAAATAATACTGGACATGGGAACAGCCATTAATTCTGAATATTGCATATATTAAAAGCTGAAACGATTAAAATTCAGTAGTGATTCAAAAGAAAGAGCAATATTATATCCTATCTAAAAAATGGAGCCTGGACCCAAATCAATGGTCTATGCTCATGGATGGCGCAGCAGTTTTATAGACCTTGTTCGGCTTTATCATCGCATTCTGGCTCTACAAGGTGCAGCGAGATGATAAAGCCACAGATGCACATCGATTCTTCAAATCTTCCCTACCCGGATTAAAATCTTCCATACATCACGCGATTGCAGATCTACGGGAGTTTAGAGAATCACTGGATCTGGACGAAGTGGTTGATCCTGTGCTTTCAGTTTCCCTGAATGACAAATTCCTGGAGAAAGTAAATCTGGTTGCTTTAAACCGCTATTATGCAAAAAATGAATCGGCAAATCTCGAACACTTCAATCGATTACTGGTTGATTCAAATTTCTTTGGAGATTATCGAGACTATATCACTAACCAGATCAAATATTTTAGAACTGTATACCTGGAAAGAGCTGATGATAATTCCGGAAATATCCTGAGGATGAAAGAAAAGATAAGGACGGTGCTGGATAAGGATATTCTCAGATTCGAAGACATACTTGAGAACATTGATCTTCTCCTTCAGGATAGTTCAAAAAAGATGCTTACTACCAAATTGAAGTATCGGAGCTAAATTACATTTCTCTGGCACTTAAAAAATATCTACCGTTTAGCTCATTCAAAATTTAGGATTCTGAAAATTTATAAATGATTTATGATACGGAAAACTTCAATTTAGCGGGCTTTTGGTAATTTCAATTAAATCAAAAAAATCTCGTTATGAAAAAGATATTGATGGTGGTGACATCTCACAAAGCATTGGAAAATACCGACAGTACCACTGGTTTATGGATTGGAGAATTTACAGATCCATATTATGTTTTTAAGGATGAAGGTTATTCAATAGAGATCGCCAGTCCTATGGGTGGCAAGCCGCCTATTGATCCAATGAGCGAACTGACCGAGCATATCACTAGTTCCAATCGGAGATTTCAAGACGATGAAGTTGCTCAAAATGCATTAAATAATACAAAACTTCTCTCAGAAGTTTCAGCAGAAACTTATGATGCTTTATTCTTTCCTGGCGGGCACGGACCCATGTTCGATCTTGCTTCTAATCGTGATAGTGGGAAATTGATCCTGGAGTTTATTGAAAGTAACAAACCGGTAGCTTCAGTTTGTCATGGACCTGCAGCACTCATCAAGGCTGCTGAAATTGAACCGAGCTTTTTAAAAGAAAAGAGAGTGACCGGCTATTCAAATCTTGAAGAAAAATTGTCGCTTAAAATGGACAATATTCCTTATACACTTGAGAACCGACTGAAAGAACTGGGAGGTGAATATCATAGTGCAAGCGCTCCCTTCCTTTCTCATGTAGAAGTTGATGGTTTATTAATAACCGGACAAAATCCATTGTCTGCAGAACCAACTGCAAAGGCTTTAGTAAATTTCTGGAAGTAAATGATCTGGAATTATCTATCCTGATTAATATAAAAAGCAGAAACCCTGATTACAGATCAGGGTTTTTGCTTTTGAACTGTGTCTAGTAGAGCAATTCACAATTTCTGGATGTTATTTTAGAACATAACCCTTGCATTTGTTAATTTCATTATAAGCTCTATTATTTCAGCAGAACAATTAAGTATTTTTAGGGTAAAAACTTTCAGTGAATATTGAATCCATCGCAAAGATTGTTGCGGAGCTAGAAGCTTATGGTAACCAAACGCCCTCGGTATCGTCAGACATCGAGTTAAGCGTTTGTATTCCTGCCAGGAACGAAGAGGAAACGATTTGGAAAACCTTAACGGCATTGGCAAATCAGCTGTCAGGAGATAAAACCTTTCCTACTCATTTATATGAAGTTCTGGTTTTATGCAATAACTGTAATGATCATACTGTAGAGCTATGTAAACTATTTCAGGAACTCAATCCCGGGTTTCCATTCTATATTTATGTAACAAACAATCCAGCGATCAATAATGTTGGTGCAGCGAGAAGAATTTTAATGGATCTTGCCAGCGAGAGACTTACTGATACCGGTTTAATAATCATGACCGATGCTGATACCATAGCAGATAAGAACTGGCTAGATTCATTTCTAAAATTTCAAACTGAACCGGTAGATCTTATATGCGGACAGATAATTCCAGACACAAAAGGTTTAAATGCTGATGCAAAGAAAAATCTTTTTGAAAACAGGCATTATCTTGACCTGGTAAGCAGACTTGAAAGTGAAATATACCCACAGCAATCTGATCCCTGGCCGAGGCACTCTCATAATTCAGGACCTAACATGGCGGTTCGAAATTCCGTTTATAAAAAAATTGGAGGCATACCTCCTATCGCCTGCCTGGAAGATATCGCATTGTATCAGAAAGTGATAAGCTATGGTTATCATATTAAACATGCGATGGAGCCAATAGTTACTACTTCCTGCCGTAGCTCATCCAGGGTTCAGGGTGGTTTTGGTTCCCAGATCCAGAACTGGTCGGCTTCTAAAACTGAAAATGTTGAAGGCTATGAAAAACTAAGAGTACGTTTCACGGCTTTCGCTGAAATTAAACAATATTACTCTCAGCCTTCTGAAGACCTTCTGAATTCTATCGGTCAACAGTTGAAAATTAAGAAACAGGCGCTGCTATCTTTAATTGAAATCCACCATAATAGTAATTCACTGGTCATTTACCTCGAAAATTTTTTGAAAGATCATTCTCCATGGAATGCCGCCCATCCTAATATCAATATAGCTGAAGCTATTAACGAACTAGAGAGTCATTTTTCAGTTTTTTCCCAGACTTCCAAAATATACAGTTCAGCTCGCTCCGAATTAAGCAGTTTAAAACGCTTAGAGTAATTTTTTCTGAAGTGATCATGTACCTGTTGTCCCGTTAGTGGATATGATCTAACATAAGCTGTCCAGTGCACCATGACTAAAATTCCACCTGGCTGCAAAGGGTTCGTAATATTTTTAAATATTATACCTAATCTTTCCAGATCGAAATAATAACCTACTTCAGATAAAAAGATGGCGTCATAATTACTTCCTGGAAGACCATTACTAATATCCCATTGCATGAACTTGCATTGCGATAACCCGGCACACCTTTTTCTAGCAGATTTTAAGGCTTGCTGACTAAGATCAATAGCAAGTAGATCCTTGCACTTTGGAGCTAATAATCTGGTGAAAACTCCGTTGGAACATCCAATCTCTAAAGCATTCTCGAATGACTTTCCTGAGACCGCAGCAATAGTTTTATGGTATTTTTCCTGCTCATAATTGCTAGTTTCAAAATCCCATGGATCGTCATTATTTGCATATAAGTTCTCGAAATAGGTTTCACTAACTGCAGGTTTAGATTTGGCCGGAAAAAAGAAATATTCATAATTCCCTATAAAAGGCTGCATTAGATCTTCAGTGAGAATAAAACCTTCAGGATCATCATCGATCAAATTTGTAGTCTGACTTATATGAGCCTGAATCACTGCTTTCTTGATTTCTTTTACAGAATCTATCTTTAATCTGAAAACCAGAACCTCATCTTTGGCGGGCCAGTCGGCAGATTCTCCTTTTTTCCAGAGCCAGATTGGATATTCAACAATAGTGCTTTCCAGGCTCTCCGCTGCTTTATTGATCAGATTATAAGCAGCAACATGATCAATATGATGGTCTCTACGCCAGGGTGAAAAAATAGTGTCCGGTTCCTTCTGCAGAAAGAATTGTTTTAATTCATTTATGACCGAATGGTCATTTTTAAACTTTTCAGCTAATTTCCCATCACCAGCATTTAGAAATATGAGATTTTCTTCCTTTACCCCTAAAATCTTACAGGCATTAATCGCTTCAGACTTTCGCAATTTCCCCAATTTATCTGGTGGAAATTTACTGGAATTAGGATGCGAAGCATCACCATTGGTAAGAAATAGTACGTATACTTCTGCATTCTGAGCAGCTAAATGAGCGATTAATCCTCCGCAGCCAAGGCTTTCATCATCGGGATGTGGGGCTACAATGATCACTTTTCCCAAATCCCTGTGGAGTCCTTCGATATTTAGAAATGGGGCTTTCTCTATGTGTTCCCGGGTATTTTTCATTTCCTATAATGATCAAAAGTATAAGCTCCTACATTTTTGAGAGCAAGATCCGGTCCAGGTTGTTTAAGATATACTTTAAGATCCCTGTAAACCTGCTCCATTGGATGATTTTCCATAAAACCCTGGACGCCAATAGAACGTTCGGTTAGCTGTAAGATTTCTTCGGAAATATTTAAAATCGCACTGCGCATCATATCTGCAAAATTCACAATTTCAACTGAAGAATAATTTTCCTGATGATCATCTATTTCCTGGGCTTTTTGTAACCAGAACTTCCCAGATTCGACCAGTATCGCCATCGTGCCCATACGCTGTTGTTGATAAGGGTCACTGGATTTATTTTGTGCATTCAGGTGATCGATCGCGGAAAGCATCAATGCCTCTGCCCCGCCGAGTTGAACCGCTGCAAAACGCATGGCGCCACCCGAAAACCACGGCTGTTGCTGGTAAGCATTTAATTTACCTAACTTCAAATCGCTTGAAATCTCTATCCCCGAAAAATCGATTCGGCAACTTACCGAGTTTTTCATTCCCATGGGATTCCACAGGGACCAGTCCTCGATTAGTTTCGGATATTCCTTAAGCGGAAGGATCAACATCTGTTTATCACCCGCAACTTCAGCAGTTATGATCGCATAATCAATTTGTAATCCTCCTGAACAAAAAGTTTTTGCTCCATTCAGTTTAAGCTTGCTATGACTTACTTGTGCTGTAAGGGCTTCAGAACTCATTTCTGTATTCCAAACGCTAAATAATTTTCCAATTCTGGCCTCCTGGAAAAAATACTCCTGTTGTGACTCAGATCCATGATCCTTAATGAGCTTGATCGCGTTTAAATGACCTTCATAAATACGCCCTACAGATAGATTGCATTTACCAATCTTACATAGTGTTTCATAAACAGGTATGCGTTCATCTATTACCCGAAATCTCTTCGGAAGATTAATTTGAAGCAATGATTGTTCATGAAGCAATTGCATTGCAGCCGCTGGAAAATGCCTTGAATCTTCTGGCATCTTTAAACAACATGAATTAATATCTGCAAAATTGGGCATGCTTGTTTTTTTTAAATAAAAATAGAATGTACCCTGCACTCCATTGTTAATATCATACTAAATTATTTTAAACGCTTGAAAGTATATGAATGGATGTATTCAAGGGGATGAGGAGTAATCGAAAAATTTTTATGATTAAATCATATTAGAAAACTAATATTCACTTAATTAAAAATGCTTATCTGAATAATCAAATGCAAATAAATCTCTCCTATCACCCAATGGTGCTACGAAAAATGCAGGAAGAGGTCCACATCCCGGAAAAATCTTCTATTTTCGCGCATTAACCTAAAAATCTCAAAAA
>NZ_CAJWRQ010000116.1 GCF_913046405.1 uncultured Christiangramia sp. | reverse complement strand
AACAGTAGTGAAAAGCCGGTGACAGCTGTACTTGGTGGTGCAAAAGTGTCTTCTAAGATAACCGTAATAGAGAATATTCTTGATAAGATCGATCACCTCATTATTGGTGGAGGGATGACCTATACTTTTATTAAAGCTCAGGGCGGGCATATTGGAACTTCACTAGTGGAAGATGATAAACAGGAACTGGCTCTTGAAATCCTTAAGAAGGCCAAGGAAAATGGCGTGGAAGTTCATTTACCGGTAGACTCAGTGATCGCAGATAGTTTTTCTGAACAGGCAAGCACACAGGTTGAGAGTGTGGATAATATTCCTGATGGATGGATGGGGCTTGATGTAGGACCAAAAACGGTTAAGAATTTTGCAAATGTGATCAAGGATTCCAAGATCATTCTCTGGAATGGTCCATTAGGTGTTTTTGAAATGGAAACTTTTGCTAAAGGAACTATAGAACTTGGTAAAGCGATCGTAGAAGCTACAGAAAATGGTGCTTTCTCATTAGTTGGAGGAGGAGATTCAGTTGCTGCTGTGAAACAATTTGGATTTGCAGATAAGGTGAGTTACGTTTCTACCGGTGGTGGAGCGATGCTGGAGATGCTTGAAGGAAAATCACTTCCGGGTATCGAGGCAATTAAGAATTAATCGGGTACGAAATTTGATTAATTGCCGTTTGTTATTCAAAACATTTTTATGCTGAAACGAAGATTTTTTGCAGTGCTGCTATTAGCAGGAGTTTCTGGTTTTGCTCAGGAAAAAGATAAGAAGATTCGTGAGGAAAAGGCGAATTTCAGAGTTCAGATATTTCAGAAAAGTGATGATACTGAAATCAAACTGACCGAACCAGATCCGGAATTTCAGAATAAATTGCCTATTTCCGCAGTGATTAGGGATTCATCGAAAGTGGCGCTTTCAGATCTTCCAAAAGCAAAGACCATAGATTCTCTCTGGAGGCTGGAGCTAACAAATTCAGATCTTTTTGAGACCATGCAAAAGTCTATAGAAGATCAGGATTATGAAAAAGTAGTTTATGATGAACTTCCTACAGATACTCTCAAGGCAAGATTAGCCAGGCTGAATGCGAGAACGCCTTTTAACGTAGAGTATAATCCAATACTGGAATCGGTCATAAAATCATACCTGAAAAGGAATAAAAAGGGAATGGAGCGACTTATGGCGCTAAGTACGTACTATTTTCCACTCTACGAGCAGGAATTGGACAAATACGATGTTCCTTTAGAGATCAAATATCTTTCTATTGTGGAATCGGCTTTAAATCCCAGAGCTAAATCACGAGTTGGAGCTACAGGTTTATGGCAATTCATGTTTCCAACCGGGAAAATGCACGGACTTGATGTAAGTTCTTATGTAGATGAGCGTATGGATCCATCAAGATCTACGGAAGCTGCAGCGCAATATCTTTCAAGTTTATATAAGGTTTTTGGTGACTGGAACCTTGTACTTGCCTCTTATAATTCTGGTCCCGGGAATGTATCTAAAGCAATACGAAGAAGCGGTGGATCTACAGATTACTGGCACTTAAGAAGATTCCTTCCACGTGAAACGGCAGGTTATGTTCCTGCATTTCTGGCTACTTTATATCTTTTTGAGTATGCCGATGAGCATAAGTTCCAGCCTGCAAATCCAGATGTTGTGTTCTTTGAAACAGATACATTACAGGTGAAGAAGTTGATCACTTTCGATCAAATATCTAAAGTAACAGGCGTAGAGAAAGAAATGCTTCAGTTTCTAAATCCTAGTTATAAGCTTGATATCATTCCATTTGTTGAAGACGAAAAATATACGTTAAGATTGCCTAAACCTGCGATTGGTAAATTCGTATCCAATGAAAACGCGATCTATGATTTTGTAGATACTCAGGCTAAAGAAAAGGAAAAGGATTTACCTCAATTGGTGAAAACCGAGGATAAGGTTCGTTACAGAGTGCGAAAAGGCGATTACCTTGGTAAGATCGCAGAAAAATACGGTGTTGGTGTAAGTAGTATTAGGCGTTGGAATAACATGCGTAGCAATAATTTAAGAATAGGACAGTATCTAACGATCTATCCTAGAAAGCCCGTAGCATCCTCTTCAAATACTTCTACAGCCTCTAATTCATCGAATTCAAAGATCTATACGGTTAAGAGTGGAGACAGTCTCTGGAGCATCTCAAAAAAGTTCCCGGGAGTTACGGTACAGAATTTGAGGAGTTGGAATGATATGAATACCAACAGCCTTAAACCTGGAATGAAGATCAAGATTTCCAAAGGTTAAGGTTCTAAAAAAACCTAATCCGAAAAAATGAAACGTAGCCTATTAGTACTAGCCAGTATTTTCCTGTTTTTTGCCTGCGAGGAAAGTAAAGATCAAAAGAAAGACACCCGAATCCTATCAGATTCTTCCGGTAACATCAATCAGCTCACAGTAGTCATCGATAACCAAATGTGGGAAGGTGAAGTTGGAGAGGCCATAAGAACCAGATTTGCAGCTCCGGTAGACGGACTGCCCCAGGAAGAACCACTTTTCAGCTTAAGCCAGATACCACCAGAAACATTCACCGGATTTGTACGTAACAGTAGAATCTTTTTAAAGATCGAAAACGGCAAACAGGGAATGGCTGTAATAAGTGATGAGTTTTCCCGTCCACAAAAAGGAATCGTACTTCAAGGGAAAAATTCACAGGATATCATTGATGTGATTGAAAGAAAGTCTGATACTATTATAGATATTCTTAAACAAACCGAACTAATAGAGAAGCAACGCCGAATTAGAAAATCACTTTCAGATGACGTAGCATTGAAAGAGAAATTTGGTATAGATCTAAAGTTTCCTTCAGCTTACAGATATGCTAAGGAAGAGGATAAATTCAGCTGGATAAGAAAAGAGATCCCAAAAGGAAGCATGGAAATTCTAATTTACGAGGTTCCTATGAGTTCCATAGATAATGACTCCAGCGTGGTTGCGAATATCATTAAAATGCGTGATTCTATTGGAGAGGCGATGATCCCAGGCCGACTGGAGGATTCTTATATGATCACTGAAAAAGCATATGCTCCATATTTATTCGAATCTACAGTTGATGGCAAATTTGCTTATGAAACAAGAGGTACCTGGGAAGTACAGAATGATTTCATGGCTGGACCCTTTGTGAACTACGCGGTTAAGGATGAGGCAAATAACAGATATTTAATTCTGGAAGGATTTGTATTCTCACCATCGCGAGCAAAACGGGATAATATCTTCGAGCTCGATGCTATATTGCGATCGGCTAAACTGAACTAAATTAAAAAAAGCCCAACTGCAAAGTTGGGCTTTTGTATATTATAAAACACCGGCTTATTTATTCTCTTCCGGTACTTTTTTACTATCGTCTGTAGTTGCAGGATTCTCGTCATCCTTAGAAGCGTCTTTAAATTCTTTAATTCCGCTACCAAGGCCTCTCATTAATTCCGGGATCTTTCGTCCTCCAAAAAGCAACAATATTACCACTACAATCAGGATAATTTGTGGTGCTCCTATAGCCAAAGGCAAGATAAATGCGTTCATGTGTTATAATTTTGTTCTACAAACTTAACAAGAATAACCTAATATAAACGTTAATAAGACAATAAATTGATGTATACCTGCTCACTAATAATAACGGTCATGGTCGTTCAGAAATTCGAATTATTTTAATTTATCTTTGTAATACTCAATCACGGCTATGGCTGAAAACACAAAACCTAAAAAGAAGTTCACTAAGAAACTGCTGCATAAGTACCGCATGGTGGTTCTTAACGAAGATACTTTTGAAGAAAGGTTCTCCTTTCGTCTAACCAGATTGAACGTTTTCGTAGCTGTTGGGATTTCAGCAATTTTATTGATCGCTATGACTACCTTCCTGATCGCGTTTACACCCTTGAGAGAGTATATTCCTGGGTATTCTTCCGCAGCATTAAAAGAAAAGGCTACAAAACTGGCTTATACCTCAGATTCCTTGCAGAACAGGATGCGTATGAACGACCAATATTTGAAGTCTATCCAGGATGCGCTCCGAGGAGAGTTCGATGTAGAGCAAGTGGATAGGGATTCTATTCTAAGCCAGCCGATCACTGATCTGGAATATCAGGAAATTAATCGGATCAAGGCAGACAGCTTGTTGCGTGAAGAAGTAGCCCAGGAGGATAAATATAATATCCTGCCAACGGCAACAGATAACATTAACTTTTCACTGTTTCCGCCGGTAAAAGGGACTATTTCTGAAAGTTATAATATCGAAAATAAGCATTATGCTATAGATATCGTTACCACCAGGAATTCGCCAATAAAGTCGGTTGCAGATGGTCGTGTGATTTTTGCC
The DNA here is from genome assembly GCF_913046405.1 of uncultured Christiangramia sp. Classification (GTDB taxonomy): domain Bacteria; phylum Bacteroidota; class Bacteroidia; order Flavobacteriales; family Flavobacteriaceae; genus Christiangramia; species Christiangramia marina. The sequence goes on along the minus strand of NZ_CAJWRQ010000116.1, from coordinate 3,988 downwards.
GAGTGGACTGCTGAAACCGGGTATGTGATCATTATCGAACACAGTTATGGTTTGCTTTCGGTATACAAACACAATGCTTCACTAAGTAAAAGTCAAGGCGATATAGTGCGATCTGGCGAGGTGATCGCTACTGCTGGTAATACCGGTGAATTTACTACAGGACCGCATTTACACTTTGAACTTTGGAACGAAGGAAACCCTGTGGATCCTTCAGAATATATTGATTTCAATTAATTTATGTCTATAAAATCTTTTGCTGCCGGGATCTTTGCGTCCTATGTTAGAAAAAAAATGAATAAATGGGTTGAGAATCCTCATGATACCCAAGAGAAAGTATTTCAGCAATTATTGAAAAAGGGCGCAAATACAAAATTCGGTAAGGATCACGATTTTCAAAATATCAACAATCATCAGGATTTTTCAAAGCAGGTTCCGGTAAGAGATTATGAAGAGTTAAAGAATTATATGGACCTGATGGTTTCCGGAGAAGAGAATGTATTATGGCCTGGAAAACCTTTGTATTATGCGAAAACTTCAGGGACCACGAGTGGAGCCAAATATATTCCACTAACCAAAGACAGTATGCCCACGCATATAGAAGCTGCCAGAAATGCCATTTTATGCTATATCCATGATACCGGGAATAGTAAGTTTGTGGATGGTAAAATGATATTCCTGCAGGGAAGTCCGGAGTTGCAGGAGAAAAACGGAGTGAAATTAGGCAGGTTATCGGGAATCGTGGCGCATTATGTTCCAGGCTATCTTCAAAAGAACAGAATGCCTTCGTGGGAAACTAATTGTATCGACGATTGGGAAACGAAAGTGGATGCGATCGTGGAGGAAACTGTACAGGAGGACATGTCGGTAATAAGCGGGATTCCGTCCTGGGTGCAGATGTATTTTGAAAGATTGATCGATAAGACAGGGAAAAAGGTAGGAGAGATTTTTCCAAATTTTGACCTGTTCATTTATGGCGGAGTTAATTACGAACCATATCGAGCCAAATTCGAAAAATTAATTGGCAGAAGGGTGGATAGTATTGAATTATACCCTGCTTCGGAAGGTTTTTTTGCATTTCAGGATAAGCAGAATGTTCATGGTATGCTGCTTCAGCTAAACTCAGGGATTTTTTACGAATTTATTGAAGCAGATAAATTCTTTGAAGAAAACCCAGCACGTTTACTTCTGAAGGATGTACAGATTGGGGTGAACTATGTCATGATCATAAGTTCTACCGCTGGTCTATGGGCATATAATATTGGCGATACGATACAGTTCACTTCAGTAAAACCATACAGAGTCATAGTTTCCGGAAGGATCAAGCACTTTATTTCAGCTTTTGGCGAACATGTGATCGCTAAAGAAGTGGAAGAGGCCTTGCAGGAAGCAGTCAAAGATACGCAGGCTGCTATTAGCGAGTTTACGGTAGCACCACAAATTAGTCCGGATAATGATGAACTACCGTACCATGAATGGTTTATTGAATTTGAAAAAGAACCGCAGGATTTAGATCATTTTGCGGGAGTTATCGATAGAGCAATGCAACAGCAGAATTCATATTATAAGGATCTTATAGATGGAAGCATCCTTCAAAGGCTCAAGATCACTAAATTGCCCCCAAACACATTTCAGCAATACATGAAATCTATTGGAAAGCTTGGAGGACAGAATAAACTGCCAAGATTATCCAACGACAGGAAGATTGCTGATAAATTAAACGAGATTATATAAAACAAAACTATGTCAATATTAAAGTTACAGGGAAGAACAAGAGCTCAGGAAAGTTCAGGAGCGATTGAACGAATGTATATCACCATGAGACACCTTTTCAACCGTGGTTTTTATAAGCCTATGGGTGTTTCCGGAGAAACTTTAAGGGAATCCTTACTTACACTTCGTCCTGAAATTTATGGATCTATCGCGAACGAAAAAGCAGAACTGGAAGGTTTGCTATACGTTATAGATCGATTACCACACGGTATCGAAGAATGCAGATTTATAAACCTGACCAGTGATGAAGGTTACGGGAATTCGCATTTCAAGCCTATTATACCGCCCAAAAGACGTAGAAACTGCTATAGGATCGATGATGAGCAAATGAACATTGAGATCACTCGTGGTCGTTCAGAGATCTATGATATCCTTACGCATCTTACTTTTCTATTTATAGAATCGCATAAGATCATGAAAAGAGTGATTATTGATGAAGACGGGAGCGTGAACCGGGACTGGGAGAAACTGGATTTTGCAGTAACCCAGAAAGATCCGCTTACACAATCACAGCGGGAAATAGCTCTTACCCATACCGCCAGTATCCTGGGAAGAACCTTTTCAGATATCAATAAACTTTATCCTAAATTCAGCACACCAGACAATCCAGACAGATTTCTTAGAGTGATCTGGTCTCTTGGAAAAATGGCGATCAAGGAAGCGGTTCAGAATGAAAAAAGAATTATCACTTTTAGCCCTGTGCTGCGGGAAAGACTGGGACATCACATTCATGGAGAAGTCTGGGCGAATGATATAAAGAGTTTTCTAACCAAAGAAGAACTTATTAAAAGACCAATTCATATCATCTCTGCGAATATGCACAGTGTCATGAACACTTTGTATACTCCGTGCGCTTTTAAAACAGAGCTTAAAAAGAAAAAGCCCCTTGATATTTACGAAGAACTAAGTGATAGTGGAAATGGGAACCTTAGAACCAAGATCACAAAGTTTGCTCTGGACAACGGGATGACCTTTCTTGAAGATAAAAGCGGAACCAATATCGATGTGCAGATCTTTGATACTGCGCAACTGGAAGGTGGTTTCCAAACCGATAAATTCGCTGATATAGATCTTTCAGAAAAACCGGTACTAGTGGTCATGGACTACGCCTTTGGTGAGCAGGCTTATGAAACTATGGATGAACTGCTTAAACCTTTTGATAACGACGGAAAAGAGATCAAACTCAATGTGAAGTCGGTTTCTATCATGGGGAAAGCGGGGATTCTTGAAGGTGGCAAGGGTGATATTATGATTCCTGATGCCCATTTATTTGAAGGAACAGCAGATAATTATCCTTTTGAAAACCAGTTAAAGAAATCTGATCTCGAAGGCCAGGGAATTAGCGTGGTAGACGGAGCAATGATCACTGTACTGGGAACATCATTGCAGAATAAGGATATTCTAAGATTCTTCCATGATTCTACATGGAATGTTTGTGGTCTGGAAATGGAAGGTGCACATTACCAAAAAGCGATACAGGCAGCTTCCAGATTACGAGGAAGTATTGATGAAGATGTTCAGGTAAGATATGCTTATTACGCATCAGATAATCCATTGGAAACAGGAAGTACACTTGCTTCTGGAGGACTTGGAACATCTGGAGTGAAACCAACCTATCTTATTACTGAAAAGATTCTGGAACAGATCTTCAATTCCTAAAAACCGTTTATGCAAATTGAAAAAACTCCGCTAAAAGATTGCCTGCTCATCAAACCTACCATGTTTGAAGATCATCGCGGTTTATTTCTGGAGACCTATCATCGCAGGAGACTGGCAGATTTTAGTGGTATAGATGCTGAATTCGTTCAGGATAATCAATCTATGTCGCATTATGGTGTGTTAAGGGGACTGCATTATCAACAGGGAGAATTCGCGCAAACCAAGATTGTAAGAGTGATCCACGGGAAGGTTTTGGATGTGGTGGTGGATTTACGGCCAGATTCTCCAAGTTTTAAAAAGACTTTTTCTGTAATACTGGACGATGAGAATTTGTTTCAGCTTTATGTTCCGAAAGGTTTTGGACATGGTTTTGTAACGCTTTCCAAACGTTCTGTTTTTGCTTATAAATGTGATCACTATTATACTCCAGGCTCTGAAGCCGGAATTAGATACAATGATCCCGATCTCAATATCGACTGGAATTTTCCTGAAGATCAAATGATCTTATCAGATAAAGACAAAGAGCTTCCATTTCTAAAAGATGTATTTTGAAGAATAT
>NZ_CAJWRQ010000115.1 GCF_913046405.1 uncultured Christiangramia sp. | reverse complement strand
ATAAAAAAAGTTCTTCTAAATCTTCATACTGAAAATGCTAACTTAAAAATATTATCTTTAATGAATAGTAATAAATTGAATACCTATTTTTATAATAAAAATTTCAAGATTATAAATATTTTTTTGTTGTCTGCGAAGAATGCTACATTTGCAGCATATTCCTCTGGTTGGTAGAATAACATGTTACATAGGCAGGTTATTTAAGAGATTAATAATTAAGCAATATTAAGAACTCCCCAATCAGGGGGTTTTTTATTCTAGGAGGGTAAATACTCCGAGGCTTGCCTCGTCAGTAAATGTTTAAAGTTTGAAAACGTGTTCCTCCAAAATGCTCCGTGGGCTTGCCCCGGAGAAATTTACTTTATAGAATAAGATTAATTAAAAAATTAAGGATTTGAAGTAGGGCGTAAATCCTTAAAAATTAAATATATATAAAAATTTTATAAAATCAATCTTTTCGATTAAAGAAATTTCTTACATAGTTGAAAAGTCTTTCACTGAATTTATGTAGTTTGTGCTGTATTACTGCATTTAAGCATTCCACAGAACAATTTAAAATAAATTTATCAAACGGATTTACTTTTCTTTTTCCCTTTGCAACCCCCGGGCGCAAAGCAAGATTGTCATGAGAATGACACATCTTGCTTTGCTCATATTTAGTGTAAATCAATAACTACGACATGTGGCTTTTGGTTAACAGCGAGTAGGCTGGAATATAGCCGGAGATTTACCGCTAAAAAATGTTTTGAATAAAATTTGTCGCAAAAATCAACGTATTTACTGGGTTTCTCAAGGCATTTGTCGCAAATTTGGTGAAAAAGCACAAATTAAAATATTATAAATAACTAAAAATCAATTAATTAAGAATATGTAACATCGCATAGCGTGTTACCCTCTTGCTATTCCTAATTTCATTTTTAACCAAAATTAAAGCGGAATACTAAATGAAAAAATAACCTCACGGTGCTCCATACAATTTACTTTTTTTATCCTGAGCACTTTCCTTTTTTGATGGACCTTAATTTTCTGAAAACAAATTCTACATAGCTACTAAATTCAATTTACTTCTTCCAGAGCCTTCGCTACTACCTTTTTTTGATGCTGTTCTATACAAGGATTTAGAATTAGTAAAGGACTTATAAAAGGGCGAAGTATGAAGCCCGGCTTATGCAGTCCGGCTAACTTCTAAATCTTGTCCATTTGCATCAACTGCAAAAAAAGTAGTAGGAACATGGAAAAACAGTTTTTAGGAAAGTCAATTTTAAATAAAATCATATCTTTATAGCACAAAGACGATCAAGTAATATGAAAGCTCTTTGTTTTATGGAGTTTGGTGAATCATTCGGTGAAACATCAAATTGATTATCAGTGAAAGTACTGTGGATAGGGCGTTTGTTCATGAATAAATTATCCTGCCACCCCGACTTTCTAAAGAAGATTAAAAAGGTAATTTCATGAAGATCATGTAATTACCTTTTTTTTATGTCCAATATGTTTCCATTTGATCGTCCTTCTGGATTGCCTTCCTGTTGTTGAACGAAAGTATATCTATTACTGCTATAGGGCAGCACTTAAAATTAGGGTAGGTTACAGCTATTGATCACGATTTATGAACTTAAAATAATCTTATCATTTTAAGTTTCGAAAGTCAGATCTAATTCCACAATTCTTAAAAAATTATATCATATTTTAGCAAGCTAATTTCTATGGCTATGATCGATCAAAGTGACGTATTAAAACGTAATAATGTTACTGAAAAAGGAAATGGTAGTCAGCCGATTGTCTTTGCACATGGATATGGTTGTGATCAACTCATGTGGAGATTCGTTTATCCTGCATTTCTTGATGATTATAAAGTCATTCTATTTGATCATGTAGGTTCCGGAAATTCTGATGAATCCTATTATGATATACAGAAATATAATAGCCTGCAAGGTTATGCAGACGATATCCTGGAAATTTGCCATGCATTGGAACTGGAAAACGTTATCCTGGTTGGGCACTCAGTAAGTTCCATGATCGCTCTGCTGGCAGCTAATAAGAAACCTTCTTTGTTTTCGCATCTCGTTATGATTGGCCCATCTCCTTGCTATATCAATAAAGATGAATATAAGGGAGGATTTAGTCAGCAGGATATCGATGAATTATTAGAAACATTGGAAAGCAATTATCTGGGCTGGGCATCTACAATGGCGCCGGTTATTATGGGGAATCCAGAGAAACCTGAGTTAGGGGAAGAATTAACCAATAGTTTCTGTAGAACAAACCCGGAAATAGCAAAACACTTTGCGAAAGTCACTTTTCTTTCAGACAATCGCCGGGATCTCAATAAACTTAAAATTCCGACTTTAATAATTCAGTGTGTAGAGGATGCAATTGCGCCGCTCACGGTTGCGGAATATGTAAACCACAACATTACGAGTAGTACCTTAGAATTGATCGATGCAACCGGGCATTGTCCAAACTTAAGTGCTCCGGAAGAAACGATCAGTGCTATAAAGAATTACCTCGAAAAAAAGGACTAGATGGAAGAGGGCAGTGAAAATAAACCTGAAATATTTGAATCTGCTGAAGATTTGTACCATGATGCACCTTGCGGCTATGTTTCTTTCAAAAATGATGGCACGATATACAATATAAATAAGACGCTACTGGGATGGCTTGGATTCGACAGAAATGAAATTCTGGGAAAGAAGAAGATCTATGAGCTTTTTAAAATGGGTGGAAGAATGTATTTCGAAACTCATTTTTTTCCCTTAATAAGGATTCAGGGTTTTGCAAATGAGATCAATTTCGAAATTCGAAAAAATGACAGATCTACCTTTCCAGCATTGATCAATGTCAAGGAGTTAAAAGGTCCTACAGTTCGTGAAAATCGCTACAGAGCTTCAGTTTTTGATATTTCTGATAGAAAAAAGTACGAACAGGAACTAATGAATGCTAAGCTGAAGGCTGAAAAACTGGCCCAGGTAAAAGCAGAGTTTCTTGCTACCATTAGTCATGAGATAAGAACACCCTTGAACGCCATTGTTGGAATAGGTGACCTTCTATCTAAAACATCTTTAGACCCTAAACAGAAAGAGTACGCTGATATACTCAGGTTATCTTCTGGGAATCTCCTGGGTTTGGTAAACAATATTCTGGACCTGAGTAAACTGGAAGCCAAGGCAGTACGATTAGAAAAGAAGGCATTTGCCATTCGCACTCTCATTAATAGTTTGATCCATACCTTTAAGCTGAAATGCGATGAGAAAGGTGTCGAACTAATTTCTGAAATAGATGATAAGATCCCAAATTATATCATTGGTGATCCAATTAAGCTTAGCCAGATACTTACAAATCTTTTAGGTAACGCGATTAAATTTACCTGTGAAGGTCATGTGAAGTTAATGGTGAAACTTAACCCATCATCTTCAGAAAAATCTGCTCTTAACTTTAAAGTAGTTGATACGGGTACTGGGATTCCAGAGGATAAGCTGCAAAGCATTTTTGAAGAATTCTCACAGGCAAGTTATGAAGTAAATCTAGAATATGGTGGTACAGGTCTTGGTCTCAGCATTTCGCAGCAACTTTTAAAGCTTCATGGCAGCCAGATTGAAGTAGAAAGCGTATTAGGAGAAGGCTCTGAATTTAGCTTTGATATCACTTATGAGAAGTACAGCAATTCATTAAATGAATTGGACGCTGATGACAGCATTCAAAGAAAAAAATTGGATTTAGCTAAATTACTGATCGTTGAAGATAATCCTGTCAATATTTTTGTGATTTCAGAGTATTTGAAGGAATGGAAGATCAATTTTGATACCGCCAAAAATGGTAAAAAAGCCATCGAAGCCGCGAAGAAAAAGCATTACGATGTTATTCTTATGGACCTTCATATGCCTGTCATTAACGGTTTTGAAGCATCCTCCACCATTAGAAACCTTAATCTTGAAAAACAACCTGTAATCCTGGCATTATCGGCTGCGAGCAGGGAGGCAATAGAATCTGAGCTCAATCGTGCAGGAATAGATGATTTTATTTCCGAACCATTTGGTCCGGAGGATCTGCATAAGCTTATCGCAAATTATATAGTTACCTCTTCAGAAATGGAAAAAATCAGCGATCCCGTACAGGATGAGATGGGAATTATTTCTTCGGAAGAAAATAAAGAAGCCTCTAAGAAATCTATAGACCTAAGCCGATTTGTAAAAATGGCTAATAATAAACCGGAATTTCTACAGAAGTTTATCATCAACACGTTAACAGCTTTTCAAGACTATTTGGAAGATTTCCAGAAAGCTGTAGATCTACGGGATTCCAATCGAATCTCCGAGCTTATTCATAAAAGTACCATGTCTGTATACTATATTCAGTCTGATAAACTGGTAGAATTACTAAGAGACTGCCAGATATGTTTTGAAGATAAAAATGCAAATCCTGATAAAATAGAATCTGTCATTAAGCGAGCCATGGCAGAATTTCACCACGTAATAATCTCTTTAAAGCATACAGATGTAGACACTTTAATGCTCGAATCGCAGATTGAGGTTAAGTGATATTTCCTACATTGTCGTAGCAAAGCTAATCATCCTTCAATTCATTCTTATCCTTTTTAAATACCAGAGTTCTGTGCGGAAAGGGTATTTCCACTCCTTCGGCATCGAACCTTTTTTTGATGCTCTCATAAAGTTCACATTTCATGACAAATGCTGAAGCATAATCCCATGCCCAAGCCCAGGCTCTTATAGTAATGGATGAATCCCCCAGGTTAGTGACTCTTACTATAACTAGAGGAACTCCATTTCTAAGATCCTGATTGGATCTGTTATCAAATAGATTTGGATGAGCCTCACACTCTTCTTTCATGATCTTTTTTGCGAGATCGATATCACTGTCGTAAGAAATTCCAATTTCAATCCACTGGCAGATCTTCTTTTCATCTAGATCGTAGTTGGTCACTTTTTCTTTATTAATAATAGCATTTGGAATCACGATCATCTTATTCTGATAATTTCTTATGATCGTATGCCGAAGGGTGATGTCTGTTACGGTACCCACGAGATCCTCGGTAATTTTAATAACATCACCAACTCTAAAGGGTTTAAACGCAATTATAAATACCCCGCCAATCAGGTTTGCAAGTGCTTCCTGGGACGCCACACCTATCACCAGAGCCAGTATACCCGCACCACCAAGGGCAGTCTGAGCAATCCCTCTCAGGGCAGGAAAAGCCAGAGTTGCCAGGATAGCACCAATAAAATAAACACCAAATACACTCAGGTACCTCAAAAATTTATAGCTGGTGGGGTCACCGCCAGAAGCAGCTGTTTTCTTGATTGTTCGTGCAAATAAAGCTTCAACAATACTGGCTCCAATAATTGTGAAAATAAGTACGAAACCCACATAGAGTATAAGTTCGAAATTTTGTTTAGCTATATCGTATTTATCTTCCGAAATGAAGACAAGACTGAAAGCAATCAATCCCAATACAACCCATAGAATCTTTAAGATACGACCTACAAGGCTTATCCTATGGTGCTCGTCATTTGGATATTTCTTTTTCGCTTTTCCAATTAACCAACGAATAAGATATTTGGTGGCAATGAGCAATAGTAAAACCAATCCCACAACTATAAGTCCGTAAATAATAGATTCGCGATACGTATTCCAGAAATTGATCATTGTTTTTTTATTACAGGGTATTAGTTAATCTCTTGCAATTTAGTGAAGACTTATTGGATAAAATAAATGTAAATATCAGGTTTATTTAGTGAAGGTGAAACTAGGTTTTTGATTTGTGTCTTCATTGAATCAGTATTTAGTGAAATAAGGTGCTTGAACATTGATTAATAAACCTAGTGTAATCTTTCAAATCCTTGATAAATCCTAATTGTATTGTTTCAAGAGCAATTTCTATTAAGAGTTTCCTATAAGATTTAAAAAGGATAGATGTTATTCGTCAGTCAAATTTAACATATTTCCGAGGGTTATTAAATGTGGTATTCTTAAGCAAAATCTTAAATAGTTAAAATTAATTTAACTTGTTAACATTTTTAAAGTTTATGTATTAGGTCTAGCCAAGAATTATAAAATACTTCTGATTAGCATTTTATCGGTGTAGCGATAAGGTGTTGTTTATTTTTAATAGGTCTCAGTTACCCTACTGGATTGAGAGTAATCACTAATTTAATCTCTGCCTATGAAAATTTTTACACAATTCAGATTGTGGGTATTATTACTATTTACTGTAGGAATTACCCAAAATTTGTATTATCAGGAAATTGCGAATAGTGTTGTCTACGAAGAAAATGTAGATAATTCTTCAAATGCTATTCAATTAAATAATTCATCAGCCACGCTGAATTCGGATTCAGGTTTTATCTTGAACGCAGGAGCTGATGTTGGAATACTGGAACTTCAGTATCCAGGTGCACTCAACGCTTCCAGAACCCCCTTTACCAGACTGGATTTTGATCCAACTATTCTCGACGCTCTCTTACAGGGTAGCCTGGGGGAACTTGTAGGCGATATAGTTGAATCGATAGTTTTTGGGAATGAATTAAAAAACAATTCATCTGTTGTAGGTATCTATCGTACCGACTCATTTCCTATTGCAGACGATTTCAGAATAGTTATAGATGAAAATGGTGATTTCTTTGCTGCGATAACAGCTCCAGATTCCTTTAATAGAATTAGAATCGAAGATCACACAAATGCTTTGCTGGGAATAGGATTTGAAAATAGCACAGAGGTTTTCTATTCATTATCAGAGCTTTTAGAAGAAACAGATTGTTATCAACCACATTTTACATCTGGTGATGCAGGAGGATTAAATCTTGACGTAATTCTTCTGAGACATTATATAATTCCAGAGACTTTTGCTCCAATATTGCTTCGGCCGCCTTTCGGGCAGCTTTCTCACACATAAGAGCACGCTCCAGAATTTCAACGTTTTTAGCTGACTGCATGCGGCTCCTTGTAAATTCTGAATCTCACCTGTGTACCATTCTCCTGAACCATTTCCAGTTCAATCCTGGAATTTTCGTGGTAATGTGCAAAGGTTTGTTCCATAAGCGCCTTGGTAAACATGTACATGGAACTATCTGAATAATACATCATTTCAAGAGAATTATCATCTTGCTGAATGATACGGAAGGTAGGAAGCTCTGCTCCAGGATATAGTTTTCTAACTTCTACATGAATATGATTTTCAATGGAAGCGAGCATTTCCAATGGTCCGCTATACAGGCTGAAAATATTTGCATGGTTCTTTTCCAGAACTGCAAAAAATGTTTTTCCGTAGGCATACAGTAAATCGTTAACGCTCAAATTCGTTTTTCTGAAAGTTTCACGATAAGACTCTGCATTTCAATGAAGTCGTAGGTTCCAACCGAAGTATATATTCCTCCCGAAGCCAGGTTAGATTCAATGATGATCTGATCCAGAACTTCCAGACCAAACTCCTTTTCGACCATTTCCAGAAACTCAGTAAAAACAATTCGTTCATATTATACTTTAATTACTTCGTTAATGCTCCAGTAATCCAGTAAGCTCTTGAGTTTATATAGATAATCATCATATTTGAGAGGTTTTATGATATATCCTGCGATACCAATATTAAAACAATCTAATAAATCTTTGCGATTATTTGAAGTTGTAAGAATAATAGTAGGAATATATTTTAGAGTTTCGTCCTGCTTTAAGATACTAAGAAATTCGATGCCATTCATTTTAGGCATATTCAAATGCAGTAATATTATTTCCGGTAGCCTATCCTTTTGATTTAAAAATTCCAGCGCCTCTTCACCATCTATTGCATTATGAACCACATGTTTTAATTCTACCGAATTCAGGGTGCGATTTAGTTTCATTACCTCAATTTCATCATCTTCGATAAAAAGGATATTTAACTTACGTTTCATAGGGAATTGTTTTTATTTAATCAAAGATGCCATAATAGTCGAGTTTAAACCTCCTAATTCGTTTAAGCTGACTTTAGCTACGGTAAGTAGCAGTTTAGTGTAGACCAATAGACTTAATGCAAAATTGTCGGTTTAACGGTGAATTCTGTTGTGTTTTCTTATCGTTTAGCTTTCACTGGTAAAACAAAACAGACTTTTTTTCGTGATGATTAATCTTCCTAAAATTAATCTCTTACGAACAGAAATACTGGTTTTTGTGGTATCTAGAAAACTTTTATCCCTGTATTTACGTACTTATTGTAGAAAGATTTTTCTTACTCATTTTTCAATTTTGTATATTTTATCATGCAAAATGTATTATTTTTTACTGTTGAACGACCTATTACGTATATTTCCACCTAAATCTTGAGCATGCGAAAAG
>NZ_CAJWRQ010000114.1 GCF_913046405.1 uncultured Christiangramia sp. | reverse complement strand
AGAAAACAAAGTAGAAAGGTCAGATCTATTTGATCCGGTACTCTGGGGATGGTCATTTGATAAAACCGATTCAAAGGTGATAGTATCCCTGTTAGCCGATCAACAAATGATATTTTCAGTAGGAGATATTGATATTCTGAAGCTGGTAGTTGATTGCATACAATCTAAGTTCAACGAGATCTATATTAAGAAGCAGCTCGCTATTCAGAATAAAAATTTAACCGAAGCTTATGAGACCATTAAGCTTAAGAATGAGCAAATCGAAACTATCGTAAAAAATCAACAGCAGACTATCAATAAACGAACCGAATCTATTGCCGAAAAAAATAAGAAGCTGCTTCATATCTCAGCCTTAAATGCACATAACGTTCGTGAACCTTTGTCAAGAATACAAGGTATTGTACAGCTGGCAGAACTAGTGGATACCGAAACATTTAAAAGTGAAATGATGCCAAAACTGGAATCGACTGTTAACGAACTCGATGAGGTTTTGCACGAAGTAGTGGAAATGGCAACCAAAGAAATAGTGGCTTTAAAAGCTGAAGAATTATGAGTAAGATCTACCTGGTAGATGACCAGCCAATTTCGAATTTTATTACCAAGAAACTTCTTGAAATCGAGGGATATCAGGGTACTGTAAAAGATTTTACGAACCCGCGTGAAGCTATGGAGTTTGTATCTGAAGACAGTGATGCAATAATCTTTCTGGATCTAAACATGCCAGAAATGAACGGCTGGGAGTTTCTGGAGATGTTACAGAGCAGGAATTGCAGGCACCGTATCATCATTCTTACATCAAGTACCAGTAAGATCGATGTAGATAAGGCTAAGGATTATCCGGCAGTAATTAAATATATGGTGAAGCCCATGAATAAGCAGAAGTTTTCCGAACTTTCGAGACTTTTAAAAGCTTCCTGATTGCAACCAGATCCTCAAAAATTATTGGAATTAGCCTATGCCCAGATGCATTTTGGCAAATATAAAGGTGTCTATCTTTCAGATATCCCCGAACCATATTATGTATGGTTTAGACAAAAAGGATTTCCGCAGGGAAAACTTGGCGACCAGATGCAACAGGTTTACGAATTGAAAGTTAATAGTCTCGAGGGCCTTTTAAGACAAATTCGAATGCGCTATCCCCGCCCCAGAAAATAGGATCCTCTCCTGTTAAAAACCTCTTAAGATTAGAACTTCAAAGTAAGCGGTTTTTCTATTCTTCTTTGTAATTTAGCGCCCTGAATAACAACACAACAAACACGACTTAAAATGGCCAATACCAAGTATATATTCGTCACAGGCGGTGTATCTTCCTCTCTTGGAAAAGGAATTATTGCCGCGTCTCTGGCGAAATTATTACAGGCTAGGGGTTTTAGAGCAACTATTCAGAAACTGGATCCTTATATTAATGTAGATCCGGGAACTTTAAATCCTTACGAACACGGAGAATGTTATGTGACTGAAGATGGAGCTGAAACAGATCTAGATCTTGGCCATTATGAGCGTTTTCTCAATGTGAATACTTCCCAGGCAAATAATGTTACTACCGGAAGAATTTACCAGAGCGTCATTGAGAAAGAAAGACGTGGTGAATTTTTAGGAAAAACAGTACAGGTAGTTCCTCATATCACCAATGAAATCAAGGAAAGAATACAGATCCTTGGAAAGAATGGAGATTACGATATTGTGATCACTGAGATTGGAGGAACTGTAGGTGATATTGAATCTCTACCATATATTGAAGCTGTAAGACAGCTAAAATGGGAGCTTGGCGATGATAATGCTCTGGTAATTCACCTTACCCTTGTTCCATATCTTTCTGCTGCAGGAGAATTGAAAACCAAACCAACTCAGCATAGTGTAAAAACATTGATGGAAAGTGGTATCAAAGCCGATATTCTGGTATGTAGAACCGAGCATGAACTATCAGATGATATAAGAAGAAAGCTTGCTATCTTTTGTAATGTGAGACAGGAAGCTGTGATACAAAGTATCGATGCGCGAACAATCTATGATGTGCCAAACATGATGCTCAAGGAAGGTCTGGATACAGTGACCATGAAAAAACTGGATCTCCCTACCGACTCTACTCCTAACCTTGATCGCTGGAATCAATTCTTAAAGAGACATAAGAATCCCAAGGCTGAAGTACATATTGGACTTATTGGTAAATACGTTGAACTTCAGGATTCTTATAAATCTATTCTGGAATCTTTCATCCATGCTGGCGCCGAGAACGAAGTTTCGGTAAAAGTAGAATACATTCATTCAGAATTTATAAACGACAGTACGATCCACAATAAAATAAGTCATCTTGACGGAGTTCTGGTTGCACCAGGATTTGGAGAACGTGGTATCGAAGGAAAGATCGATGCGGTGAGATTTGCTCGTGAAAACAATATGCCATTCTTAGGAATCTGCCTGGGAATGCAAATGGCTGTCATCGAGTTTGCCAGAAACGTGCTTAAATTAAAAGGTGCGAATTCTTCTGAAATGGATCCTGATACCAAGCATCCGGTGATCGATCTTATGGCAGACCAAAAAGAAGTTACACATAAAGGTGGTACGATGAGACTTGGCGCGTGGGATTGTGAACTGAGTAAGAAGTCTGTAATTCATGACGCTTACGGGAAAGACATGATTTCAGAAAGACATCGTCATCGCTACGAATACAACAATCAATATAAGGAACAACTGGAAAATGCAGGAATGCTAAGTACCGGTATAAATCCAGAAACAAAACTGGTGGAAGTGATTGAACTCGCAGACCATCCATGGTTTGTTGGTGTTCAATATCACCCTGAATATAAGAGTACCGTGGCTAGTCCACACCCATTGTTTGTCTCTTTTGTAAAAGCTGCATTGGAATATTCAGAAAAGAGACAAAGTGCCAAAATGGCGCAGAAATAGAAACTGGTCGTTTATTTGACTGGGTAGATTAAGCAATACTAAGTAATGGAAGAAAAGAAAATTGATGTCCAATCCATCATTGGATTTATTTTAATTGGTGGTATCCTTCTCTGGATGCTTTACAATAACACTCCAGACGAAGCGGAGGTCGTAGATGAAGTAACTACGGAAGAAAATATTAGTAGAGATCAGGAAACGACTCCTGAATTCGAAGAAAACACAGCTACCCCAGCAAGCGACTCGACCGCTCTTGTAGATGCTCAAAAACGTCTGGGTGCTTTTGGATATTCTGAAACACTGTCTTCTGCAAAAGGAGGTTCTACGACAATAGAAAACGATCTACTGGAATTAAAGATTTCTAATAAAGGTGGTTATATTGAAGAAGCCAGACTGAAGAATTTCAAGACTTTCGATTCGATTCCAGTATACCTTATCAAGGATGGAAACGCTTCCATGAATATGAGTTTAAACACTACTGATGGAAGAACTCTTAATACTGAAAACCTGTATTTTGAACCGGAGTTAACTGAAAATAACGGAAACCAGATCCTATCTATGAAACTAAAGGTTTCAGAAGATGAGTACCTGGAATACCGATACGCGATGAGACCGGGAGAATATATGCTGGATTTCAGCGTACGTTCAGAAGGACTAACCGGTGTATTGAATTCTTCAGCAACACCTGTACTTGATTGGAAATTGAAAGGATACCGTCATGCGAAGAGTATTTCATATGAGAACAAGTACACTGATCTTATTTGGGAATATGACGGTGGTGATGATGACAGTTTAAGTGATGGTGATGACGACGATGAGGACATAAGTTATATCGCTTACAGGCAACATTTCTTCTCCTCTATTTTACTTACGGATACACCATTTGCAACTGCAAGTTTCGAAGTAGAGAATCTTGTTGAAGACGAAGAGATCGACACCGTTTATACCAAGACATTCGCTTCCAGCATTCCTTTGGAACTAAAGGCTGGGGAACTTAACTACAACATGAACTGGTACTATGGTCCTTCAGATTATAAGATCCTGAATGATTATGATAGAAACCTGGATGAAATTATTCCGCTAGGTTGGGGAATCTTTGGATGGATCAATAAATATCTATTCATTCCATTCTTTGCATTTTTAGGAGGCGTTCTTCCAAGTTACGGTCTGGCAATTATTGCCATGACGATCGTGGTTAGAATTGTTCTTTCTCCGGTGACTTATAAATCTTATTTATCACAGGCTAAGATGAAGATCTTAAGACCTGAGATCAATGAGCTGAATGAGAAGTACAAGGATAATGCGATGAAAAAGCAGCAGGAAACCATGAAGCTGTATAGCAAAGCAGGCGCCAGTCCTATGAGTGGATGTTTGCCAGCGCTTATGCAAATACCGGTGTTCTACGCGTTATTCCAGTTCTTCCCGAGTGCATTTCAACTTAGACAGAAAAGTTTCTTATGGGCAGACGATCTTTCCAGTTATGATGTGATCGCAGAACTTCCTTTCCATATCCCGTTCTATGGAGATCATGTAAGTTTGTTCCCGATACTTGCTTCTGTAGCAATATTTATCTACATGATGATGACTACCGGACAAAGCATGCAGGCGAATCAACAACCAGGAATGCCTAATATGAAGTTCCTGATGTACCTTTCTCCATTATTTATGTTGGTATTCTTCAACAACTTTGCGAGTGGACTTTCCTTGTATTACTTTACTTCGAACCTAATTACGATTGGAATCATGTTAGTGATAAAATATGTAATCGTAGACGAAGATAAGATTCATGCGAAAATTCAGGAAAACAAGAAAAAACCTAAGAAACAGAATAAGTTCACACGAAAGTTCCAGGAAATGATGGAGCAGGCTGAAGAGCAGCAAAAGAAACAAAAGGGTAAATAATTTCTTCTGAAATATAATTAATGTAAAAGCCTCCGCAAATGCGGAGGCTTTTTTCTTAGTTTTGAGTTTCGATTATAGCGTAGGTAAAATAACAGTATCAATCGCATGAATCACTCCATTTGTAGCCTGAACATCTGTAGCGATGATTGTTGAAGTTCTTCCATTTGCATCAGTAATGGTTGCAGTATCACCAAGATTTATGGTGAAATCCTCACCCTGAAGCGAGGTTATTATAATACCATCTTCAAGTTCATCTGAAGTTACATTCATATCTATTAGAACATGGTAGCTAAGCACTGTGGCCAGCGTATCAGCATCAAGATCTCCAAGTTCCTCAAGTTCTAGCTCAGATAAAAGATCTCCAAAAGCTGAATTTGTAGGGGCAAAAACAGTAAAAGGCGCTGGAGAATCAGAAGCTTGTAGAGTGGATACAAAAGTATAAGAATCTTCTCTGGTCAATGCAGCAACTAAAGTATCAAAAGTAGGATCTGCAAGTGCAAAAGTTACCACATTAGGTAATCTAATCACATTGCTTACAGCGTGAATCACACCGTTATCCACCTCAACATCTGCAGTTTCAACAGTACTTACACCATTAATAACCACCCCATTTTCAGTATTGATATACATACTTAGGTTTTCACCATCAGGTCCAGCTGTAGACATACTTTCTATGTAGCCAGTAGATAGATCTGAAGACATGATCTCCCCCATTTGTACATGATTCAAAAGAACCTGCGTAAGAACATCTGTTGGCACATCTTCCAGGGCATCAAATCCATTTTCATCAAGGAAAGCAGCAAAAGCATCATTATCTGGAGCAAAAACGGTATAAACATCATCTCCTGTAAAAGTAGAGGTCAAACCAGTAGCCTCTAAAGCGGCTAAAAGTGATGAATAATTTTCGTTAGCAACCACAAAATCTGCAATAGTATTGGATTCTACTACATCATCTGTTGGGTCTGGAGTTTCCATGACATCATCTGAAGTCATGAAGTCATCGTCTTCATCACATGCTGTAAAACTGAAGCAGATTGCCAGCAATAGAATACTAATTTTTGAGTTTTTGAGAATTGAATTCATATCATTTGATTTTTAGTTAAAATTTTTGATCACATAAATCTACTACTGAATTTTTCATAACTCTGTTTAATCTTTGTTAAAATTCATTAAACAGTTGGTTTTAAGATATTCAATCATTTACAGATTAAATCAATCCATGAATTCGAATTAACTTTGTTTATATTTGAGAAACCTAAATACCTATTTATGAAGAAGATTTTAATATTATTACTATTTACAGGAATCCTTGCTTCCTGTAGTGATGACGATGATGCAGGAGTAGATAATGACGGAAGTCAAATAATTGGTACTTGGTATCTACAAAGCGTGAGACCAATTGGAGGTAGCAATCTTCTGGATACTTGTAATCAAGACTCATTTATCCAATTTAATCAGGATGGAAGTTCAGTCTCAGAATTTTATCAAAGTTCAGATTCGGAATGTGAATTAGAAAGTGAGAATACAGGTAACTGGACTTACGAAGGAGGTGATAATTACACATTCTTTTTACCTTATATAGATGAAAGGACAACCGGAAATGTCAATTTCATCAGTGAAAATAGCTTTATACTCACAACTTCAGATTTACCTGGTTTTGAGGTTGTCTTCGAAAAATAATCCGCACCAAAATTTTATTGAAAAGGGTAGCTTTCGCTACCCTTTTTTATTTCGTAATTTTGCAGCTTCTTATCCGACTCTTATGTGAGTCAAAGAAAAGTTAAGATACCTATGAAAAAAGTAGTGGTTGGTTTGTCTGGAGGTGTAGATTCCAGTGTTTCAGCATACCTGTTGAAAGAGCAGGGATATGAAGTGATAGGTCTTTTTATGAAGAACTGGCATGATGATACGGTAACCATTTCAGATGAGTGCCCTTGGTTGGATGATAGCAATGACGCGATGCTAGTGGCAGAAAAACTAGGGATCCCATTTCAAACCGTAGACCTAAGCGAACAATACAAGGAACGTATCGTTGACTATATGTTCAACGAATATGAAAAAGGTAGAACTCCAAATCCAGATGTACTTTGTAATCGAGAAATTAAGTTCGATGTTTTTATGAAGATCGCGCTGTCTCTGGGTGCAGACTACGTCGCTACCGGTCATTATTGTCGCAAATCTGAATTTGAGAAGGATGGAGAAACCATTTACCAGCTTATGTCTGGAATGGATTCCAATAAAGACCAGTCTTATTTTCTTTGTCAGTTAACCCAGGATCAGCTTTCTAAAACCCTCTTCCCTATTGGAGAACTTCAGAAATCTGAAGTAAGAAAGATCGCTTCAGAACAGGATCTGGTAACTGCTGATAAAAAAGATTCTCAGGGACTTTGTTTTATTGGTAAAGTAAGACTTCCGGATTTTCTTCAGCAAAAATTAAAACCCAAAGAAGGGGTTATTGTAGAGGTCTCTTCCGAAGACAGTGTTTATAACGAGGAAGAATTGAGCTTTTCAATTAAAAAAGAGGAACTGCAATATCTTTCTAAAAAATACAATTATCATAAAGATCAGGGCAAGGTTGTAGGAAATCATCAAGGTGCGCATTATTTCACAAAAGGACAAAGAAAAGGTCTCGCTGTGGGTGGTACTCCGGAACCTTTATTCGTGATCGATACCGATGTTAAAGAAAATGTGATCTATACGGGACAGGGCAAAAACCATCCCGGGATCTACAGGCAGGCTTTGTTCATTTCAAATGATGAAGTACATTGGGTTCGCCAGGATTTGGCTTTAGGAATTGGTAAAGAAATGAAAGTTAAAGCTCGAATTCGTTACCGCCAGCCTTTGCAGGAAGCAGTTTTACATCAAACCGAAAATGGTTTGTATGTGGTTTTTGAAACACCTCAAGCTTCTATTACCGAAGGTCAGTTTGTAGCATGGTATAGTAAAGATGAACTGCTGGGTTCTGGGGTAATTTCGTAACTTACTTGCCTGCCGGCAGTTTGCTATGAAAAGAATATTCCTACTTGTCTTTTTTATCTCCAGTTGTGCTTTCGCGCAGGATCATGCTTTGGTTTATTTTACAAACAAACCTAATGCCGTTGATGCACTCGAAACTCCCGCAAATCTTTTTTCTGAAAGAGCTTACGAGCGTAAATTATTGAGAGGAACAACCATTGATTTTCTTGATGTTCCGGTTCATGAACCTTTTATTAGCGATCTTAAAGCAAGATCTGGTTTCGAAATAAAGGCTAAATCCAAATGGTTTAATTGCGTTTATGTAATAGGTGAACGAAATTCAATTGAGATTTTAGAAAGTCTGGATCATGTTGCTAATGTCCAGTTCCTCGAAGAACTTTCTAACAGGAGTCAAAGCATTCCACTTAAAATTAACGAGAATAAGCTTGAAACAGAAATAGATTTCAATTATGCATCTACTTCCAATCAGGTCAGAATGCTTAATCTTCAGAATTTACATGAGCAGAATCTCACAGGAAATGGAATGATCATCGCCGTGATGGACTCTGGTTTTCCAAATGTTAATTCTCTGGTGTCATTTGAGAATTTAAGGAACAACGACAATTTACTGGGAGGCTATGATTTCACAAATCGATCAGGGGATTATTCCGCAAGCACCCTGGATAATCATGGTACACTGGTACTTTCCACCATGGCTGCTTTTAGAGAGAATCTTTACGTAGGCACTGCGCCAGATGCTGCCTATTATCTTTTTGTTACTGAAGTTTCGGCTACCGAAACTCCAGTTGAGGAAGCCTATTGGGTGGAGGCAGCCGAGAGAGCTGATAGTCTGGGCGTCGATATTATTAACACTTCTCTGGGATACACTCTATACGATAACCCGGCCTATAGTTATATTCCGGAAGATATGGATGGGCAGACAAGTTTTATTTCCAGAGGAGCCAATATGGC